>CAMBWV010000245.1 GCA_945871755.1 uncultured Bacteroidales bacterium | reverse complement strand
GAACAAGAACCTGCTTGATACGTGGCGGGGTAGGGCGGCTGAGCACATTGTGGCACAGGAATTGAGAGTGGTGCTCGATCAGCATTATCGCGAACAGCAATATTTCTGGATACGCGACAAGAAGGGGGCCACCGCCGAGGTAGATTTCGTTTGGCAAGAGGGTACAGACATCATCCCGATAGAAGTCAAGGCTGGCACCAATGCGCACCTCCGCTCCCTGCATACGTTTGTCAATGGTTGCGACCGCGCAGTGGTGGCCGTCAGAGTGTGGAGCGGCCCTCTGTCCGTGCAAGATATCACCACTCCTGCACCAGCCAGCAAGCCCTTCCGTCTCATCAATCTCCCGTTTTATTATGTCGGACAGCTGGATAAGGTGCTAGCCAAATATAGTACACAAGATTCTCACGTTTCTTAAATAGCCTGTCGCCTAGAAGCAGCTCTCAGATTCGTATTTTCCGAAAAAATTGTAAGATGGAAGTTCTAATGTTGCGGTCAAAAGGTACTGACTTCCACCGAAAACCAAAGCCAAAAATTGGTCGTTCGGGCTGAAAATGTTAACTTTGCTGGCTCAAGTAGGAACAACTAATGCGGCTGGCGTTGTGCTCGTTGCAGCCGAGACAGTAGAAACTGTTATTCAAACGTCAAGACTATCGAGCCAGCAGCCGCAGGCTGCGTTGAAACTAGGGGGCGCAGTCCCCGACTGAAACCAGGAAGCCGCAGGCTTCCGTTGAAACCTGAAACTAGGGGACGCAGTCCCCGTCTGAAACAAAAGAAGCTTATGAACATACTACACATAGAAACGTCCACGGAAATCTGTAGCGTGGCCCTCAGTAGCGATGGCCAGTGCTTGACGGAAGAGGTGGATTGGCACGGACCGTCGCACGCACAGGTGTTGGCGGGATTCGTGGATAGCGTCGTCTCCTTTGCCGATAGTCATGCACTGCCTTTGGACGCTGTGGCCGTGAGTAGCGGTCCGGGTTCTTATACAGGACTGCGCATCGGGCTGTCCACGGCAAAGGGCGTATGCTTCGGGCGGAACGTGCCCCTGATAGCCGTGCCCACGCTCAAAGTGCTCTGCACCCCCTTGTTGCTCCAAGAGGAATTGCCCGAAGACGCCCTGCTCTGTCCGATGCTCGATGCACGCCGCATGGAGGTTTATACCGCCCTGTACGACCGTGCGCTGCGCCCCGTTGTGGATGTGCACGCCGCAGTGATCGACGCCGATAGTTTTGCCGAGCAGTTGGCCGAGCACCCCGTGTATTTCTTTGGCGGCGGTGCAGGCAAGTGCAAGGAATTGATTGTTCATCCCAATGCCCATTTCCTGGACGACGTTCGCCCCTTGGCTCGCCACATGTTTCCCCTGGCCGAAATGGCCTTCCTGCGCGGGCAGTTTGAAGACGTGGCCTACTTCACGCCGTTCTATCTCAAGGAGTTTGTGCCAGGAGTGGCCAAGAATCCCATCGTGAAGTAAGGCTGGTACATCGCAGTGCCCCTGCCCCTTCCCCTTTTCCCATTCAAGAAATAAATCCAAACACCGAAACCAAGTGCATTACAATACCCAAGACCCCAAGCTCCGCCTGCCCGAATACGGGCGGCTGGTCACGCAGATGGTGGCGCACGCCCTAGAAATCCCCAATCGCAAAGCGCGCACCGCTTATGCGTATGAGATTATCCGCGTGATGGAAACCGTCAACGAGTCTTTGCTGATGGAGGATAACTACGAGCAGAAACTCTGGGACCATCTGGCCCTCCTCTCCAACTATCAGCTCGACATTGACTATCCCGTTGAGGTGCGCCGCGAGGAAGATGCTGAGCCCGTCAAGAAACTCAGTTATCCAGGCAACTATATCCACCACCGCCACTACGGACGGCTGGTTGAACAACTCCTCGAAACCATCAACTCCATGCCCGACGGACAACAGCGCGACGACTATGTGGCCAGCGTGGCCATCCGTATGCGCGACAACCTCATCGAGTGGCGCGGCGACCTCGGTCATACGGAGGAAAAGGTGGCTGCCGATATCGAAGAATACACCAAGGGTGAGGTGCGGAGCGAATGGATTGTTCAGTTCTTCAACACCCTTCCCCCGCCCGTCGTTGAGCGTCCGCGCCCCAAGCGTCGCAAGCGCTAGGAGCGGGTAGGGCGGATGGAATTTTCGTTCCCCGCTTCCCATTCCTAGGCAGCCGCACCGCGCGGCCTCGCACTCCATTACCAACCCCATAAACGAACAAATCCACGTGTCAGCATTTATTATCGAAGGCGGACATCGTCTGCAAGGCGAAATCCATCCGCAGGGCGCCAAGAACGAGGCCCTGCAAGTTATCTGTGCAACCCTCCTGACGGATGGCGATGTGCGCCTCACCAATATCCCCGACATTCTCGACGTGAACAACCTCATCCAGTTGCTCCGCGACATGAATGTCAAGGTCACCCAAAACGGTAGCGGCGACTTCACGTTCAACGCTGCCAACGTCAACCTTGAGTATCTGCACAGCCAGGAGTTTCTGCTGCGCTGCACGCGCCTCCGCGGCAGTGTGCTGCTGGTCGGTCCGCTGTTGGCTCGCTTCGGCAAAGCCACGCTGAGCAAACCCGGTGGCGACAAGATCGGTCGCCGTCGCCTGGATACGCATTTCTATGGCATGCAGAAGTTGGGCGCTGAGTTTAGTTACGATGAAGAAGAAGGCATATTTGAGATAGCCGCCGACCGTCTGCACGGCACGTATATGCTTCTCGACGAAGCCTCCGTCACGGGTACGGCCAACATTATCATGGCCGCCGTGCTGGCCGAGGGCACCACGACCATCTACAACGCAGCCTGCGAACCCTATATCCAGCAGTTGTGCCACCTGCTCAACGCTATGGGTGCGCAAATCAGCGGCATCGGTTCCAACCTCCTGACCATCGTCGGTGTGGAGAATCTTCACGGAGCCGAGCACACCATCCTGCCCGACATGATAGAGATAGGCAGTTTCATCGGTATGGCAGCCATGTGTGGCGACGGTCTCACCATCAAGAACGTCAGTTACAAGAACCTCGGCATCATCCCCGACGCCTTTGCGCGACTGGGCGTGAAGATGGAGCTGCGCGGCGACGACCTCTTCATCCCGCGCCATGAGCACTACGAAATCGAGAGTTTCATTGACGGCTCCTTCATGACCCTTGCC
>CAMBWV010000244.1 GCA_945871755.1 uncultured Bacteroidales bacterium | reverse complement strand
CCTTATTTGCTAAAAAATAATAAATCAAAGACCCCGCCGTATGAAAATTGCCCTATTCGGAAATGTATATCAAGCAGAAAAGAACCGATATGTATCAGCCGTTTTACGAAGGCTGGAGCAGTTGGGCGTGGAAATCGTAGTCGAAGAAAAATTTGCGGACTTTATCTCTTCCCATTTCCATCTGCAACTAAACACCTTTGGCACGGGGCAGTACGTTCCCCGCGATGCTGACCTTGCCATCTCCGTGGGAGGCGATGGAACTTTTCTGGGTACTGCGGCACAAATAGGCAGTACGGGTATTCCCATTCTCGGTATCAACACGGGCCACCTCGGTATGCTTGCCGACATCTCGCCCGAGGATATTGACCAGGCCCTCGAACTCCTGCTCCTGGGCCAATATACCGTAGAGCAGCGCCGCCTGATTCAGGTGAGCAAGGACGGCGAACCATTGCGCACCTATCCCTTTGCGCTCAACGAGGTGGCGGTGCTCAAGCACGATGTTTCCTCACTGATTGAGATTCGCACGATGGTGGGCGACGAACTGCTGGCCAAATACTTGGCCGATGGTCTTATCGTTTGTACGCCCACGGGTTCCACAGGATATTCGCTCAGTGTTGGAGGCCCTGTTATCGAACCGCGTAGCAACACCTTCTGTATCTCAGCCGTAGCACCCCACAGCCTGACCGTGCGCCCCGTGATTCTCTGTGACGACGTGGAGATTCGTCTGAGCGTCAAGAGCCGTAGCCACAACTTCCTCATTTCCGTGGATGGCCGCAGCGATAGTTATCCCGACGGCACGGAGATTACGCTCCGCCGCGCGCCTTATACCGTGGGCGTTGTCAAGATTATGCACCGCCTCTTCTTTGATACTTTGCGCGAGAAAATGATGTGGGGTGCTGACCGCCGCGGGCGGTGATGTAATTTATAATTTATAATTGGCCTTTCCGATGAATGTGCTATATGTATTATAGCCATTCCGATAATTCGACTATCGAGCTAGCAGCCGCAGGCTGCGTTGAAACAGGAAGCCCGAAGGGATTCCCTGAAACTAGAAGCCGCAGGCTTCGTTGAAACTAGGCCGCGCCAGCGGCCGTTGAAACTAGGTCGCGCAGCGACCACGCAAACTTGCTATTTCATGTCCTCACCTTCCAAGTCCTCGCCCCAGAAACGCCTAGACAGTCTCCGCTCCTATTCCACGCTGGTGCGCTGGTTTTGGCAAACGGGCCGCAGTTACCGCTTGCAGAGCCTGCTCAATATTCTGTTGGGTGGGCTGATGGTGGTGGCCAACTTGAGTTTCGTCTGGGCCACCAAATTAGCCATTGATATTGCCACAGGAGCCGACCATCGCTTTACGCTTTCGCAGGCCATTGCCCTCATCGTTTGTCTGATAGTCATTCAGATGGCCATCAATATCAGCAGCCGTTGGGTGCGCGCCATCCTCGGCGTGCGCGCTCAAAACGATATGCAGCAGCGCCTCTTCAACCGCCTGCTCAAGGCCCAGTGGCGTCCGTTGCGCAAGATTCATACGGGCCACCTTATCAACCGCCTCGAGCGCGACGTCACCGACGTGGTTCGCTTTATCACCGAGAGTCTGCCCTCGCTCGTCACTACGCTGTTTCAGTTTGTGGGCGCCTTCCTCTTCTTGTTTTGGATGGACAGGACGTTGGCCTGCATCGTCATCCTCGTTCTCCCCATCTTTCTGCTGACCAGCAAACTCTACATGAAGCGGATGCGCCGCATCACCCACGATGTGCGCAACACCGAAAGTCACCTCCAAACCATCCTACAGGAGAGCCTGCAACACACCCTCGTCATTAAGACCCTTGGCCGTATCTCCACCATGACGCAGCGTCTCGCCAGCGGACAGTCCACCCTGCGCGACCATGTCGTTCGGCGCACGAAGTATTCCACCTTCTCGTCGGGCTTGATGAATCTCGGCTTTGCCACGGGCTATGTGCTCACCTTCACTTGGGGAGTGCTGCATCTGCAAGAGGGGCTCATTACCTACGGTTCGCTCATAGCCTTTGTGCAGCTCGTGGGACAGATTCAAACACCCGTGCGCGCCCTCACCCAATTTATCCCCGTATTTATCGGTGCCTTTACCGCAGCCGAGCGTATTATCGAACTCCAGCAGATTCCCCTTGAACAGCAGTTGCCCGACGAACCAGCCCCGCAGCCGCAAACACCGCCCCTTGGCATTGTTCTCTCCGACATCACCTATCACTACGAAAAAGGAGCGCGCGAAATCTTCCGCCACTTCTCCTACGTCTTTCCTCCAGGCAGCATTACAGCCATCCAGGGCGAAACGGGGGCAGGCAAGACCACCCTCATTCGCCTGCTCCTCGCCCTCGTATCGCCCAACGAGGGCAGTGTGGGCCTCTTCACGGGGGCTGCCTCCAGCGATGCCGCCGACCTCTGCCGCTCTTCCCAGTTTCAGCCTATCACGGCCGCCCACCGCAACCTGTTTAGTTATGTGCCACAAGGCAATACGCTCCTCAGCGGCACCATCCGCGACAACCTCCTCCTAGGCAATCCCGCTGCCACTGAACAAGAAATGTGTGAGGCCCTCAAAACAGCTGCCGCCGACTTCGTCTTCGACCTCCCCGATGGTTTAAATACATCGCTCAGTGAAATGGGCGTAGGTCTGAGTGAAGGTCAGGCGCAGCGCATCAGCATAGCCCGCGCCCTATTGCGACCAGCCCCCATCCTCCTCCTAGACGAAGCCACCTCCTCCCTCGATGCCGCCACCGAGCGCCGCGTACTCCAAAGTATCATCCAAAACCACCAGGGCCGCACCCTCCTCTTCGTCACCCACCGTCCCGAAGTTCTCCGCTATTGCACCCAGACATTGGAACTTCGGAAATAGGAAGGCGAGCAATGAGAACGAACACCTTACTTACGCTTTGCAGCAAGGTGCGGTATATCTTAGTTAGGAGTTAGGAGTTTGGAGTTAGGAGTCCCCAATAGAAATCTAAATAACAGGGCTCGCATAGTGCGCGGAGGTTGAAGCACGCCCTGAAAGGGCAGCCTGCTCTTAGCCCAGGGCAGAGCGAAGCGGCGCCCTGGGTGAAGTCGTTCGTTTCAGGTTGCGCCCTGCAAGGGCAAAAGCGTAATTTACTCTGCAAAACCATCCATCCTGTCATTACACCATATTATATATGCTTTTGCCC
>CAMBWV010000243.1 GCA_945871755.1 uncultured Bacteroidales bacterium | reverse complement strand
TGTATAGAACGTCTGTACTCACACCTTGCAAGCAAGGTGCGGTACATTTCTCACCAATGAGAACAAACTCCGTACTCACACCTCCCTTTCTAGCACCTCCCATAACTCTACTTAAAATGGTCAGGGCGCAGGCCATGTCCAACTAACACAAAATCACCGTGACCAAACCTTTGCAACGAATCCTCAGTGTCATCGTCTTCACCCTCTTGGGGGTGGGGCTGATGGTATGGCTTTATCGCGATTTCGACTTTCGCCCGCTGGCGCATGTTTTTTCCCAGCGGTCCAACTACGTATGGATTTCGCTGGCGCTGCTTTCTGGTGTTGTGGCCAACGTATTTCGGTCGTTGCGCTGGCGGATGCTGTTGCGCGGAACGGGACTGGGCATTAGCCGCTGGCGCGCTATCGAACTCGTCTTCATTTCCTATCTCATCAATAGTATCACGCCGCGTCTGGGCGAACTCGTTCGCAGCGTGCTGGTAAGGCGAGGAAATATCGAGGCTACGGCCAAGGCTTTCGGCACCGTTGTGGTGGAGAAATTGGCCGACGTGGGCTGCCTGATTCTCGTCATTGCCGCTGCCGTTCTGCTGCGCTGGGAAGACACGGTTGGCCTCATCGATCGCATGGCTGGCCGAATGACCGCTTCCGCTCCAGGCTACGCCATATATATAATAGTAGGATGCGTGGTCTGTCTGATTGCCTGTTTCACCCTCCCGCGCTTGAGCCGCGTCAAACTCCTTTTGCGCAACCTCTGGCAAGGCATCGCGTCCATTGCACACCTCGAGCGGCCGTGGGGCTTCTGCGGACTGTGCGCCGCCATTTGGATGTGCAATTTCCTGCAACTATGGTTGCTCATCCCCTGTTTTGAAGAACTCAGTCCCCTCCGCATAGCCGATGCCCTCTATGTATTTGCCGCGGCCAGCATCGGCGTACTTTTGCCCACGCCTAGCGGAGCAGGCCCTTGGCACGTGGCCATTGTGAAATGCCTCACGGCAGTCTATCACATTCCTGCCAAACTGGCCAAACTTTTCGCCTTCGTCACCCACGGCCTCAAGACAGCCCTGGTCATCCTCCTTGGTCTGCTGGCTCTCGTCACCCTTTATTGGGAAACGTGGATGCACCGCCTGCGCAAGTAGCAACCTTCCCCGAAAATCAAATCACCAAGTATATGAAAATCCGTCTGATTTCCTTCCTTCTCTCGGCCCTGCTGGTTTTTCCGCTGGCTGCCCAGTCGTACGACAAGCAGTGGCAGCAGGTGGACCGCCTCGTTTCGGACGATGACCGTCCGCAGCAGGCCCTCGCCCTGGTACGACAGATACATCAGCGCGCCCTGGCCGAAAAAAACGAAGCCCAGTTGCTGCGCAGCGCAGCCGCCTGGGTGCAACTGACCCGCATCCTCTCGCCCGATAGTGCCGCTCTGGCCGTTCAGCAAATGGAGCAGATAGCCCAGGGTGAGACCCGCGCCGTCGAGCGTGCCCTCTGGTGCGCCATGCTGGGCCGGTTGCTCATCCAGCAAACGGGCGATACGGCCACCGTAGGCCGCGGCAAGCGGTACCTGTGCGAGGCTGTAGAGAATGTGTCCGCACTCGGCACGGCCAAAGCCGCCGACTATCTGCCGCTCTTTGTTATCGGCAAGGACAGCCGCCACTACGGCGACGACGTCCTGCACATCGTTGTGCGCACCGTGGGCAACTGCACGCAGATTCCTGTCAGTGCGCGCCGCGATGCCTATGCCCGTGCCCTCCGCTACTATCGCCAGATGGGCAATCGGCCCGCCACGTATCTGGTAAAGCTCGACAGCATCAACCTTGGCGGCGGTTATCCCAAAGATGGCGGCCATCAGGAATTGCAGGCCCTCCGGCAGTTGGCGCGCGAATACCGCGACCTCGCGCTCAACGTGCATACCTATCTGTCCCTCCTTACCTTCGACGGCAAGGCGTGTGCTCCCGACAGCCTGCTCTTTGCTTTGGCGCAAGAGGGCTACGACCTCTACAAAAAGGATAAGCAGGCCCGTCCCCTGCAGCAGTATATCAAGGCCAAGGAGAATACGAGCGTGCAGTTTAAGACCGATACCGACCTGCTCTATCCTGGAGAAACCCTCCGTGTCAGCCTGACGGGCAAGAATTACCGTAAGGTGCGCGTGCAGCTTTACCATACCAGCCTCACGGGTAAGCAGGTGGCCCAGCTGAACGAGCAATTGGAAGAGGGTGATAAGCCCATTCGCCGCGCCCTCAAAGGCAGAGCCGCAGACGTATCGAAGACGTACGCCGCCCTGCCCGCCTGGCAGGAGGTGCGCGATACCATAGCCCTGCCCATCAAGGCCGCGGGTATCTACGCGCTCCGTGTGACGATGGACGGCCATGCCCTGCCCCTGAAACTCATTCATGTCAGCCGCGTGCGTACCCTTCAGATAGCCACGAGCAATGAGCAGTTGCGCCTTGTGGTCGTAGATGGCCGCAGCGGTGCGCCCCTGCCCGATGCCTCCGTTGTTCTCATCGACGAAGACGACAAGCAGTTGAGCGCGTACACCCCCGCCGCCGATGGCACTTTCTCCCTCACCGTGCCCTTCGAAGCCCGTTCGCTGGTGGCCAGTAGTGGTAGCGACGTCTATTTCTGCCCCGACGAGAGCGCCCTCCATGGACATAGCCGTTTCTATCCCTCGCAGACCGCCACCACCACGACCACCCGCATCAACGCCTTCACCGACCGCGCCATCTATCGCCCTGGCCAGCAGGTCCACTTCGGCGGTGTCGTCTTCCTGCAACAGGGCGACAGCCTTCGCGTGGCCACACCCTATGAAGCCAAAGCCTATCTCGTCAACGCCAAGGGCAAGGCGGTGAGCACCATCAGCGTATTTGCCGATGAAATGGGCAGTTTTAGTGGCTCGTTTACCCTTCCTAAGGCCACACTACCTGGCTATTTCGGCGTCAGCATCCAGGGACAGGACGGCACGCAAGCCTACCAGTCCTTCCGCGTGGAGGAGTACAAGCGTCCCACCTTCACTGCCGAGATTCAGGAACCGACCACCGACTACCAACTCGGCGATACGCTACATTTGCAAGGCACAGCCCGCACCTATACGGGCCTCCCCGTGGCTGGTGCTCGCGTGCAATGGACGGCCAACCGCAGTGTGTGGTTCCGCGTGGAGAGCGAGGACCCCGTGCAGAGCGGCG
>CAMBWV010000242.1 GCA_945871755.1 uncultured Bacteroidales bacterium | reverse complement strand
AAGTCAATTTATAAAATAAGATTCCTTTGAAACTAATTTATAGAACCTACCTATAATGGTATTGGTTATCTGAGATCAATCACCTCAATGTTGGGATGATCCTTCGGACTGAATTGGAAATGGCTATTGTCCCAATTCTTTCCTGTCTTGATGTCGGTGACACGCAAGCGAAACCAGTCTCCGTTCTTCTGGAGAATGCGGATGGAGTAGGGGAGGTGGGTGTTTTTATCAATGACGATGCGCATCTCCTGAATATCCTTGCCTTTCTTCTTGGCTACCAGACGAACATTGTGGCAAGTTTTGCCGTTGTATTGATAATTGGAAACGCTTGCCGAGTAACCAGATTTGTAGAGGTCAATGAATTGGTAGGGATTCATCTGTTGTAACTCTTGCGCGGTGGGTGTGGAAACGTTTACCTCTCCACTCCCTGCGAGCATGGTCCACTGTGTTTTGCCATCAAACCAGCTTGACATCTGGGGGGAAGTCATGTAAAAACACTTGTCCTTGATGTCAATCTTACCATTGACGCTCTCTCCCTCGCTGGTTTTCTTGAATTGCGTGGCAGTGAACGATGCCTGAATGCCTCCGCTGTTTTTCAACTTGGCGGCAGTCTGGTCCATAATCTGCATAGCAGTCTGTGCCTTGACGCTCATGGGAAGAACAGTTGCCATGCTGAGCAAGATGGTTAAAAGATGATTCTTCATATTGATATAGGTTTGAGATATAGCTCCTAACGCAATGGTATGAGCCTAGAAAGGCACGATATGGGAGAACTTGCGCTAGGATAGAATTTTTTTTGAGTATAATTATTACAGCAGGCTTTGGTATTTGGCCTCCAGTTCCGTTTCGTCTGCCACGAGCACTTCGCGCGGTTTTGCTCCACGGCTGGGACCAACGATACCTGCACGTTCCATCTGGTCCATCAAGCGGCCCGCACGGTTGTAACCAATAGAGAATTTGCGCTGAATGAGTGAGGTAGAGCCCAGTTGGTGCACCACAATCAGTCGCGCGGCTTCCAAGAACATGGGATCTATTTCGCCAGCATCCAGTTGGCCACTTCCTCCGCCCTCACCGTCACCATCGTTTATCGGTTCGGGCAATTCGTAGGCTGAGAGGTAGCTCTGCTGCGTACAGATAAAGCTATTGATGCGTTCTACTTCAGGCGTATCTACAAAGGCACATTGCACACGTACGGGGTCAACGCCCGACATGAAGAGCATATCGCCGCGGCCTACCAACTGGTTGGCACCATTGCGGTCGAGAATGGTGCGGCTGTCAATTTGTGACATTACCTTGAAAGCCATACGCGCAGGGAAGTTGGCCTTGATAGTACCTGTAATAATATTGGTGGTCGGGCGCTGTGTGGCAATAACCATGTGCATGCCGACGGCGCGTGCTAATTGGGCGATACGTGCAATGGGCAATTCCACTTCTTTGCCTGCGGTCATAATCAGGTCGCCAAACTCGTCGATGATAACAACGATATAGGGCATAAACTCATGACCATTCTCTGGATTAAGCTGACGCGCCTTAAATTTGGCGTTATACTCCTTTATATTACGCACGCGCGCTTTCTTCAGGAGATCATAGCGGTGATCCATCAACTGACAGAGGCTCTTCAGCGTCTGAACTACCTTCGTGACATCCGTAATGATGGGGTCGGCTTCACCAGGTATTTTTGCCAAGAAATGGTTTTCTAGGGGCGAATACACGCTGAACTCCACCTTCTTCGGGTCAACCATGACGAATTTCAGTTCGGCAGGATGCTTCTTATATAATAAGGAGGTAATGATGGCATTGAGACCAACGGACTTACCCTGTCCAGTAGCACCCGCCACAAGCAGGTGAGGCATCTTGGCAAGGTCCACCATATATACTTCGTTCGTGATGGTTCGGCCGAGCGCAATAGGAAGTTCGTAGGTAGATTCCTGGAATTTCTTCGTGTTGAGAATATTTTCCATGGACACGATACGTGGATTCTTGTTAGGCACTTCAATACCTATTGTGCCCTTGCCAGGAATCGGTGCGATGATACGTATTCCAAGTGCCGAGAGGCTCAAGGCGATATCGTCCTCCAGGTTACGGATCTTAGAAATACGCACACCCTGTGCAGGAGTGATTTCGTAGAGGGTAATGGTGGGGCCGATGGTGGCATTGATATCGGAGATTTCCACGCCGAAACTCTTCAGCACGCTTAGGATGCGGTCCTTGTTGGCGTGCTGCTCAATCATATCAATGGCGGGGCCGTTATCCGTATATCGCTTGAGAAGGTCGAGACCAGGGAACTGATAATTTTCAAGGTCCTTGCGGGGGTCGTAAGGCTCCAAATCCTTTAGTGCTTCTGCTACAGAATCACCATCCGCTTCTTCTTCCTGTGCGGCTTCTTCAATTTGGAGTTCCAGATCATCCTTCTTTTCTTCTGTATCAGGCGAGGTGGCAATGGTCAGGGTGGTGCTTTCTGTATCGCCCACTTCCGTACTCATTCGAATGCTGTAGGTTGAGCGGTCTTCAAACTCCTGCTCGTCCTCCTCTTTGTCTGTGGGGAGGTTATCAGCCTTACAGTCAATTCCTAGTTCTTCGTCTTCATACTCCTCTTCGTCATATTCATCTTCTTCGTTACGACGTGACCAGAGGCGCGACCACCATGAGGGTGACTTTACCTTATCGCGGATGAGGTCTTGCGGTTTGAGTGCTTTGCGAACAAGGTGGATGGTTTCGCTACTGAGGTAGCACATATACAGGATGGCCAGTGTGAGAAGGAGAATGTATGTGCCTGGTACGCCCACAAGATTTATCAGCAAATGGCAGGTATCAAGGCCGTGCAAACCGCCTGCATGGAAAGTTACATCGCCAAAGAGCAGATGGTTTTCGGCAAGAAACTGCTCCTCTATAAGGCAAAGGGTCGTACTGCCCCACACCATTATTATTGCGCAATTGATAAACCACTTCCAAAGGCGCACGCGGTAGGCACCCAGCAACTTGAATCCAAGTGCCAGTGCGAAGATGGCGATAAGATAGGCAAAGACACCGAAGCACTGGTCCATGAAATAATCGGCCGTATGGGCTCCCAGCGAACCACAGACATTTTGCACCATGTCCATTTTCCCAGACTCTAGAGCAGTCTGTTCTTTGATGCCCGTAACGAAGTGGGACGAGAAGGAGATGAGCATAATAA
>CAMBWV010000241.1 GCA_945871755.1 uncultured Bacteroidales bacterium | reverse complement strand
TAGAAATCCGCCAGTACTCTGTCATCTACGATGCTATCGAGGAAGTGAAGGAGGCTATGGAAGGTATGCTTGAGCCCGTTCTCAAGGAAGAACTTACCGCTACCATCGAAGTTCGCCAAGTTTACCACATCTCAAAGGTGGGCTACGTGGCTGGTGCCTACGTGATCGATGGCAAGGTGAAGCGTTCGGACAAGGCGCGCCTTATTCGCGACGGTATTGTCATCTTCACAGGCGAAATCAACGCGCTCAAGCGCTTCAAGGACGACGTGAAGGAAGTCACCACGAACTTTGAGTGTGGTATCAGCCTGACGAACTGCAACGATATCAAGGAGGGCGACATCATCGAAACCTTCCAAGAAATCGAAGTGAAGCAGAAACTCTAAACTCCCGCAAGGGCTGTATCCTAACTAGGGGGCGTGAGTGTCTTGAACACACGCCCCCATATACCTATATATAAATATAATATGTATATTGACCTCTTTATTTGTGTGCTGGCCGTCTGGGCCATTTACAACGGCTGGAACAATGGTTTTGTGAAGGAGATATTCTCCACGCTGGGCGTCATTGCTGGTTTGGTGGTGGCCGCCATTGTTTACAACGTTTGGGGTAAGGATTTTTTAGCCGTCACTGGCAGCGAAACCAATATGGTGCTGAGCGTCGGCATGTTCCTTATCCTGTGGATATTGCTGCCGCTGGTCTTCGGCCTCGTGGCCAATGTGCTCACGCGCGCCATCAAAGGATTCCAACTGGGCTTCGTCAATAGCCTGCTGGGCGTAGTATTCAGTGTAGGTAAGTTTGCCCTGCTGCTCAGTTGCGTGCTCAACATGATGACTGCGCTTGATATTCTCGGCGAAAGCAAGAAGGCAGAAAGCCATCTGTACGAGCCTGCCGTGCAACTCCTCCCCTTCGTCAGCGAACAGGTGGAGAAACAGCACGCTAAAGCCTCCGAAACCGAAAAGAACGACACTCTTTGGGTAGATTTCAACCGCAATCAGCAGTCCCACGACAAGGAAACCAGCCATGAGTAAGCCTTCAGATATTCCTACCTCCCCCATCAAAAACCAGGAGGCACACGAAGCCGTATCCAAAGCCTACGAATACGGCTTCACAACCGATGTGCACACCGAAATCATTGAGCGCGGCCTCAACGAGGACGTCGTGCGACTGATTTCGGAGAAGAAGGGCGAGCCCGAATGGCTCCTGGATTTCCGACTTCGCGCTTTCCGCTACTGGCAAACCCTCGAGCAACCCTCGTGGGCTCATGTCAACCTGCCCGAGATAGACTACCAAGCCATCTCCTACTATGCCGACCCCACCGCTAAGGCCAAGGACGAAGGCAAGAAGGAGATTGACCCCGAACTGATGAAGACGTTCGACAAACTGGGCATCCCCCTCGAAGAACGAATGGCACTGGCGGGCGTGGCGGTGGACGCCGTGATGGACTCCGTGTCTGTCAAGACAACGTTCAAGGAGAAACTCCAAGAGAAGGGCGTCATCTTCTGTTCCATCAGCGAAGCCGTTCGCGAGAATCCCGAACTGGTGCGCAAGTACCTAGGTAGTGTTGTGCCCTATCGCGATAACTACTTCGCAGCCCTCAACAGCGCAGTCTTTTCCGACGGCTCGTTTGTCTATGTGCCGCGCGGCGTGCGCTGTCCCATGGAATTGTCCACCTATTTCCGTATCAACGCGCGAAACACAGGACAGTTTGAGCGCACGCTCATAGTCTGCGATGATGACGCCTACGTCTCCTACCTCGAAGGTTGCACCGCCCCGATGCGCGACGAGAACCAACTTCACGCGGCCATCGTCGAAATTGTGGTGGGCGAGAATGCCGAGGTGAAATATTCCACCGTGCAGAACTGGTACCCTGGCGATGCCGAGGGCCGCGGCGGTGTCTATAACCTCGTGACCAAGCGCGGACAACTGCGCGGCCAGAACGCCAAACTCTCGTGGACGCAAGTGGAAACGGGCAGTGCCATCACCTGGAAATATCCCTCCTGTGTGCTCATGGGCGACGGCTCGCAAGCCGAATTCTACAGCGTGGCCGTCACCAACAACCACCAAGAGGCCGACACGGGCACCAAGATGATTCACATCGGCAAGAATACCCGCTCGACCATCGTTTCAAAGGGTATCTCGGCAGGTAAGAGCCAAAATTCTTATCGCGGTCTCGTCAAGGTGGGCAGCAAAGCCGACGGCGCGCGCAACCATTCCTCGTGCGACAGTCTGCTGATGGGCGACACCTGCGGCGCGCACACCTATCCCTACATTGATGTGCACAACGAAAATGCCACGGTGGAGCACGAAGCCACCACGAGCAAGATTTCCGAAGACCAACTCTTCTACTGCAATCAGCGCGGCATCCCCACCGAAACAGCCGTTGACCTCATCATCAACGGCTATGCCCGCGAGGTTATCAATAAGCTGCCGATGGAATTTGCCGTCGAAGCCCAAAAACTCCTAAGCATCTCCCTCGAAGGAAGCGTGGGATAGCCCTCTCTCCTTCCTCGTCCCAATACAAGGGCCCTCTTCTTCCCCCAAAAGAGCCTGCCCCCTACCTTATATATATATGGATAAAGAATTTCAGACTACCTCCTCCCTTCGCGGCCTCTGTGCCCGCGGATGCGGACGCTGCAATAGGCCACTCAATACCTACGACTACCTGGCGGATATGCCAGGCAACGATGAGTGGACCGACCTTGTTGAGGTGCAATTCAAGAACACTCGCAAGGGATATTTTCACAATGAAAACCACCTGCCCCTCGTCATTGGCGATATGGTGGCCGTCGAAGCATCACCGGGCCACGACATCGGTGTCGTCACCCTCACGGGACAACTCGTGCCCCTGCAAATGAAGAAGGCCAACCTCAAACCTGGCACCGAAATCCGACGTATCTATCGCAAGGCGCGCCCCGTTGACCTCGAGAAATACGAGGAAGCCAAGGCCCGCGAGCAGGATACGATGATTCGCTCGCGCCAGATTGCCAAGGAGTTGGAACTCAACATGAAAATTGGCGACGTGGAATACCAGGGCGACGGCAACAAAGCCATCTTCTACTACATCGCCGATGCCCGCGTGGACTTCCGCAAACTCATCAAGGTGCTGGCCGAGGAGTTCCACGTGCGCATTGAGATGAAGCAAATCGGTGCGCGTCAGGAGGCGGGCCGCATTGGCG
>CAMBWV010000240.1 GCA_945871755.1 uncultured Bacteroidales bacterium | reverse complement strand
ATCTTCACCTTCGTGCCGTCGTAGCCTACTGCCATGATGTACTTGGCATCTTCGCTGGAGGGGAAGAGTACGTAGGTGTAGCGGCTGGACATTTGCGAATCGCCTAGGCCGTACATGGTGATGCGAATCAGTTCGCCGTTGGAGTTGTACGTCTCATAGCCTACTGCGCCAGGCCATTTGCTGTTTTCCACGCGCACTTGGTTGTTGCTCGGTGCGCCACAGCCTGTGCCGAGTGTGCCTTCGTTGAGCGCCACCTTGTCGCGGAAATTCTCCCAGTTGTAGGCGTTGATGTAGTTGAGGGCGGCAGGTGCCTTCGGGTAGCCCTTCGACTGGATGTGCTGCTTCGTGGCTTCCACCATTTCCTCAGTGATGATATTCCAGCCCTTTGAGTAGTCCTCAATGTAGGCATTGATGGGCTTGAGGATACCGGCCTTCACGAAGAAGTCGGTGAGGTCCGTTTGCATGGCGTCGCACATACGGCGTACCATTTCCATCTGCTGCTTGCCGTTTGTGTTGTAGGTCTGCTTGTTGAAACCTTCGCGGTAGCTGTAGTAGAACTTGCTCATGCCGTCGGGCTGCGCACCGGCCTGCTTGCTCCAGAGGTTGAGCTGCCAGAAGGGAATCACCTTGACGAAGTGGTCGTAGTTGCGCGAGGTAGTCGTCACCTGTCCTGTGCTGTTGCCATCGGCATCCTGTCCTTGCACGCTCACGCTGTTGGGTCTCGTGCCGTGGTAGTCGGGACCATCCTGCAACTGCCAGGAGATGCCCTTGCGCACACCTTCTTCAAGGTAAGCCTCGAAGCGTCCGCCGCGCTTGCCCGAGTAGTCATTGACGCCCGAGATTTCATCTTCCAGACGGTGGTGTCCGACGCCGTATGCCGTCTTTGCGCCCACGGTGTGCTCTACCCAAGAGGCGTAGATGTTGTTCGTCGTCTCGCCGCAACCGCTCCACTTGAAGCCGGGCGTAATCTGGTTGTTGTGGCCGAGTTCGTGAGCGATGCCCCAGAAGCCGAAATTGCTGGGGTTCACCCATTCGTCGAAACTACCAAAGGCAGCAGCAGCACCGAGGCCGTCGGCAAACATACCGCTCCTGACGGGACGGGCAAACTGGTGGTTGCGCGGTTCGTCGTTGAAGAGGTGCATACCCATGATTTCGTGCTCGCGGTAGATAACCTCGTCCAGAATCTTGGCCAGTTTCTCCATGTTGGAGGGACACTTGGCCTTCAGGTTCTTCATCGGCGCGGCCATGTGCATACGCTGGGTGAGAATGTCAAAGATGTCGCTCTTCGCCGTCTTTATCATGCGAGTGTAGTCGGCGTTCGTATGGCGCGAAGCATCGAAGTAGCCGTTCTCGTAGGCCATGGCGAAGTGCAGGCGTACGGCAGGCGCGTTGGCGTAGTCGTCCGAGAAGTAGAAGACGTAGGCGTTACCGCGGTTTTGCGCCTCGATGACGTTGATGCCGTTGTGCAGGGTGTAGAAACTTTCGGGCTGTCCTTCGGTTTCGATATCGGCTTGGTTGCTGAAGCACTTAATGCAGATGCTCACGGGGTGCTGGTCGCTGATGCCATCGGCGAAGACCGCAATCTTCTCGCCCTTCTCGAAGTAGATACCCGTGGGGTTCTCGTAGAAGTCGTAGGCGTTGCTCGTCTTCATACGCTGCTGGACTGTTTCGCGGCGCTCGTAGCACTGGAAGGTGCCGACGCGGAACTCCGTGCTATAGTTCGTGTTGCGGATATAGCTGGCCAACTGGCGTGCGAAGGGGTCGGTGCAGAGGGCGATGTCTTCGTCCGTGATGCCAGGCTTCAGTTCGCAGCAGAGGGCATCGGTGAAGAGCGTGTTGGTGGTCTGCTCTGATTTGTAGAATTCCATCTCTGCGCAGCTGACGAAATTGTTCTGGCCCGTGTGCACGGTCAGGCGCACGCTGTGTACCTTGTCCGCACCGTTCTCGCCAAGTTTCACGCTGGTGGGTTGTTCGGAGAAGCCGAAATCCTTCTGGTCGGCCACTTTCACCCAAGTGGTGGGCGCATCGGTCGTGCTGTATTCCACGGTGACCTTGCCAAAGCGACCGTTGCCGCTGTCCGAGCGGGGGATGTAGGTCAGGTAGTCAATGTGGGGCGCGTTGACGAAGGTGTAGGTGAGGGTGACGGGGAATTTCGTCGAACTGCCGTTCCAGACGGAGTGGTAGTACGAGCCGTAGTTGCCGTCGTAGGTCTTGGCAATGCCCTCGTTGGAGGAGTTTTGCTCGCTGGCCTTCGCGCTCTTCACGGGAATCTGGGTGTCGCCCTTGATAGAGTTGATGGCTGCGTTGCCGCGCTGCTCAAAGGTCAGCGTCTTGGTGGTGCCATCGGCCATAGTCACGAGGATTTCGCCCGTGCGCGGCTCGGTGCTATACCAATAGTCAGCCTTGATTTTCCAGCTGCCCGGTTTCCGCTCACTGATAGTAAACCAAGGCGTCTGTCCTGCCGCCCATTGCGGTGTGAGGGTGTAGGAGGAAGAGGTGGAGAGCAGGGGCACGATGGTCGTACCGCCGTTGGCGCTCACAGAGATGCCGCCCGTGGGGGCAATGACCGTGGCAGCCTTTCCCTTTGCGGGAAGATTCCCGCTGTTCTGCGCACTCGCGGCGGCGGGCAACAGGGTCAGCACCGCGGCACACAGGATGTGGAGGATATTCTTGTTCATGATGATTTGCAATTTGAATGTGCGGAATGATTACTTCACAAGTACGCGCTTGCCTTCGATGATATACACACCGGCGGGCAGGCTCCAAGCGTGTGTGCCGGCCGAGAGTTGCTCGTTGACAACGAGTTTGCCGCTCACGTGGTAGATGTGGAGGGGCTGGGCTTGGGCAGTGGTGACAACGATTTGGCCATCGCGTGCCTGGATTTGGGTGTCAGCATTTGTCTGCACCGTTTCAACGCCCGTGGGGTCAATGACGCGGAACCAGTTGGAGTTGATGGTCAACTCGGGGTACTGAGTGGAAGTGGCAACGAGGCGAATCTTCCATTGGCCCGTCTTGAAGGTGGTCTTGTAGGACGACAGCGTGTAGTCCGTGCCCTTCACCAGGGGTTCGTGGGCATCGTTCTCCCAACTGAGCGAGAAGCCGGCGGGCTGTCCCCAGGCGTTCAGACGGATGAAGGAGGTGGCATCAACCACGTCGTTCACGTTAATATTCTCCGAGAGTTGGAAAGGACGCTGCGGAGCGATGCACC
>CAMBWV010000239.1 GCA_945871755.1 uncultured Bacteroidales bacterium | reverse complement strand
CCTCTATAAATCCTTCCCCGACAAGGACGTATTGTACGACATCAACACCACCTTCGACGAAGGGAAGACAAACCTGATTATCGGTCAGAGCGGTTCGGGTAAGACCGTTCTGATGAAGTGCATCGTAGGTTTGTTTGAGCCCACGCAGGGTGACGTCCTCTACGACGGACGCAGTTTTATCAGCCTCAGCAAACGGGAACGCACCCTCCTGCGCCGCGAGATGGGCATGATATTCCAGAGCGCGGCCCTGTTTGACTCCATGAGCGTACTGGAGAACGTGATGTTCCCCTTGGACATGTTTTCGGACGATATCTACAACGAGCGCAAACGCCGCGCCGAGTTCTGCTTGGACCGCGTGGGACTGCTGGATGCCACGAACAAATACCCTGGCGAAATCTCGGGTGGTATGCAAAAGCGCGTGGCCATTGCGCGCGCCATTGTGCTCAACCCGAAATATCTCTTCTGCGACGAGCCCAACTCTGGCCTTGACCCGAAAACGTCGCTGGTCATCGACAACCTCATCCACGGCATTACCCACGACTTCGGCATGACCACCATCATCAATACCCACGACATGAACTCGGTGATGGGTATCGGCGAACATATCCTCTATATATATAAAGGTAGGAATGAATGGGAAGGCACGAAGGAGGAGGTGATGAGTTCAAACAACGAGCGGCTCAACAGTTTTATCTTTGCCTCGGACCTCTTCCGAAAGGTTAAAGAAGCCAATACGCCAGGCGAGCGTGCTGCCCAATAAGCCTCACCGCCCCCCCCACTATTCTAAATCCTCGCCCCTATCTACAACCCTAAGCCTATGCGCCATAAACTCCTCGCTCTCCTGCTACTAGCCTCGTTCCTGCTGGGCCAAGCGCACGCACAAAACGCAAACTACCAGCGATACATCGACCAGTATGCCTCGGCCGCCATCGACCAGATGAACCGCTACGGCATACCTGCCAGTATCACCCTGGCCCAAGCGCTGCTGGAGAGCGGAGCAGGCACCAGTTATCTGGCTGTTCATGCCAACAATCACTTTGGTATCAAGGTGAGTGGCGGTTGGACAGGGCCGTATATCATTAGAAGTGACGACCGCCCCGACGACAAGTTTCGCGTCTATAAGAATGTGGCTGCCTCTTACGAGGACCATTCCCTCTTCCTCAGAAACGGACGCCGCTACGCCTCCCTCTTCTCGCTCAGCCCTAGGGACTACAAAGGGTGGGCACGCGGACTCAAAGCCGCTGGATATGCCACGAGCCCTACTTATGCCAACCATCTCATTGAAATCATTGAGAAGTACGACCTGACGCAATACGACACGGGCAAGAAGCCGCGCCATCACAAAGAGTCAACACCCTCGCGCCGCCGTTCGAAGCACAAGAATGAGCCGACAAAGACGCCCGACGACTACCAGATTGGCTATTGCAACGGCAACTACTATGTGAGAGCTGCAGAAGGCGACACGTACAAATCCATCGCCAAGGTGATGGGTAAGCGTACGAGAAAATTGCGCAGATACAACGAAGCCAGCCGCCACCGCGAACCCGAAACGGGCGAGATTGTTTACCTGCACAAGAAGCGCAAGCGCGCTGACAAGCAGTGGAAGCACAAATACCACGTCATCCAGCCCGGTGAATCCATGCACGACATCGCCCAGAAATACGGCATGCGCCTCTCCACGCTCTACGACCTCAACAACCTAGAGCCCAGCTTCGTTCCCCGCGCTGGCAGGCAGTTACGCCTGCGATAAGGCGACCGCCTCATTTTGAAATAATCCTTAAAACCAGGCGTTTTGCCTGAAAGAAACTATATTTCAGCAGTACAAAGGTTCGCCATAAAAAGGAATTTCGTATTTTTGCCGAAAAGAGAGCGATGCTTTCGCCTCCCTTAGGTAAACATTAAAACACCAACGATATGAAGAAGCTACTCCTTTTATTATGCAGCAGCGCAGTTGTTCTCACAGCTAGCGCTCAGGATGATGATTTATACTTCGTACCGTCCAAGAAATCGTCCAGAAAGACTACTCCCACCGAACGATACGAAACGCCCACGCGCAACAATGAGGCGCAAGAAGAGGCCGAGACCTACGACAACTGGGCCGACGGACGCAGCAATGGCAATTGGGACGTAGATGCCTACAACCGCAGAACGCCACGCGAAGAAGCTACCGACACCGCAGCCATCGACCCCAGCGACGAGGCAAAAGACCTGGCTGCGGGCGATTACACCGCACGCCTAGTGCGCTTCCACTCGCCACGCGCAGGCATCATCGTTAGCAGTCCCTACTATTCCGACATTATTGACGTGTGGGTTGACCCTTGGTATTACAATTCGTGGTATAGCCCTTGGGGCTGGTACGACCCTTGGTATTATTGCTGGCCTTCTTCCTACTGGCACCACCACTGGGGATGGGGCTGGAGCTACTCTCCCTACTGTTCCTGGAGTTGGGGCTGGGGCTGGTGCGACCCTTGGTACCACCATCACCACCACTGGTATCCCACGTGGGGCAGCACTTATCCCAGCTATTACGCGGGCAATATCGGTCCGCGCGGTGGCTATGTAGGTCGCTACGGACGCGGCGGTGCCTATACCACCTCCCGCCCCTCGCGCGACTACACCTTGGCTGGCACGCGCAATACGGGTGTCCGCGGCACCACGAACCGCAACAACCGCACGTCGGGCGGTAGTGCTTATCGTCCGTCGCGCAACTTCGGACAGAGTGGCACGACTACGCGCGGAAATGTGCAACGCGGAAGCGTTTCGCGCGACAGAACGTTCACACCGAACACCAACACGCGCCTCAACAATTCTGGCAACACGCAGAGAAACTCCTCCACGCGCACCACTCCATCTACGCGCTCCACGACTCCCTCCACGCGCTCCACGACCACCCGCTCGTCCATCGGCAGTGGCGGCAATAGCGGCAGCAGAAGTTTCGGTGGTGGCGGCGGTAGCAGCAGAAGCTTTGGCGGCGGTGGCGGCAGCTTCGGCGGTGGCGGCGGTAGAAGCATGGGCGGACGCAGATAGAACAAAACGCCCGTTTCTTCTTTCAGCCGAACACACGAAGCATACACTCGACCGATCCAGCTATCCATCGTAAGAAGTCTGCCTAATAGTCCCACCCAAAACGTAATGGGCCTATCCAAAACGTAAGGCAGACAACTCACAAAGCGGAGTTTCCCTATACCATATTATATATAGGTAGGTTCTATAAATTAGCTTG
>CAMBWV010000238.1 GCA_945871755.1 uncultured Bacteroidales bacterium | reverse complement strand
AAGTGCGCTGCTAGGGCTCGACCACGGCCTTGAGAATCCAGAGGTCGGCGAGCGGACGGTCGAGGTCGTCGCAATCGGCTATTTGGATATTATCGACCACGTCCATACCTTCGACCACTTCGCCGAAGACAGTGTATTCGCCATCCAAATGGGGCGAACCGCCATGGAGGGCGTAAGCCTCTTCCATCTCGGGCGTGATGGTGTAGCGGCCGTGGCTACTTGCTTCCAGCCGCTTGCGGTATTTGTTGATGGCCCCTTGCGAAAGCATTCGGCCCCAAACGATGTAGAACTGCGAGCCACTGCTGGCGCGCTCAGGGTTGACGTCATCGGATTCGCGGGCGGCGGCCACGGCTCCCCGCTTGTGGAAGAGCGCGGGCAGGCATATCTCGGCGGGAATCGTATAGCCTGGGCCGCCGTCGCCGAGCGTATCAGTGGGAGCGGCATGACGCGAATTGGGGTCGCCCGTCTGTATCATGAAGTCGGGAATGACACGATGAAAGAGCAGGCTATCGTAATAATGCTCGCGCACTAGGCGCAGGAAATTGTCGCGGTGCTGCGGCGTAGAATCGGAAAGGGCGATGACGATGTCGCCGTACGACGTGGTGAGCCGTACGCGCTGACGCGTGTCCGCGGTCTGGGCTTGCAGACTTCCGGCGAACAGCAGAACAAACAAGAAAAGGAGGATTCGCATGACCGATAAGGGAGAGAAACGGAAGAGGAAAGGACGGGAAGGAAAGAAGGACCGTTGTGGGGCTGCATGGAGAATGGTAGGTGCTATCCATGACTATTCTCTATGGACCTACCTTATTTAGGTCCTTGCAAGCCAGGCCGCATCATGTCGCCAGCCTCTTCCAATTTATTCTTGCGCGCGCCGCGGCTGATGCTGAGAATCATACCGAAGTAGATACTATTGACAATCGTGGCCGTTCCGCCTCGACTAATCATGGGGAGGGTCTGGCCCGTAATGGGGAAAAGCCCGACGGCCACAAACATATTGATGCAGGCTTGTATGGCCATGAGCAAGACGAGGCCCATCGCCAAAAAGGCGGGGAAATTGCGCTCGCAGCGACTGGCTATTCGCCCAGTTTGGAAAAGCAAGAATACATAAAGGGCTGCCACAGCAAGGCCGCCGAAGATACCCATTTCCTCGAGGATGATGGCATAGATAAAGTCGCAATACGCCTGTTGCAGATAGTCGCGCGTGATACTATTGCCTGGGCCGCGACCTACGATATTGCTCGACGCAATGGCCATATAGCCAAAGTTGCGCTGGTCGCTACCCTTCATCTCTGCGCCATTCGCTGCCGTCTTCGCCTGAGGAATATTGAAGGGTTTGCCCGTGAGGGAGTCAATCACCACGGTGTCTTGCTGCACATGGGTGATACGGCCCTTCCACGTGTCCATGCGGTGCAGAATCTTTTCCTCCAAGAAGTTGCCATCGGGCAAGGCGAAAGCCAATAGGATAAGGAGGATTCCCGCAACCATAAGGCCGACAATGACCTTCATCAGTTGTCGCCAAGGCACGCGACCTATAAACATCATCAAGAACACGGTGAGGAACAGGATGGCGGCTGTCGAAAGGTTCTCGGTGACAATAAGGCCACAGATGGGCAGGGTGACGCACATGACGTACTTCACCGTGCGGCGATCAACGCCATTGGGCTTCTGCAAGGAGGCAAGGATGAATGCCACGGCCGTGACAACAACGCCCTTGGCCAGCTCCGAGGGTTGGAATCGGAAACCAAAGAGCAGGGGAATCCAGCGCGCGCCGTCGTTCACCTTACCAATGGCCAGGACTGCCACCAAGAGGATAATACAGAGCGGTATGCCGAAGATACCGACCAGTTTGAAGTAGCGACAGGGGACGTTTTGAATGAGGGAACAGAACAAAAAACCAACGCAAAGGAAAGCTGCCTGCTTGAAGAGCGGCGACATAAATCCATCGGTTCCATACGTCAATTGGCTGGAGGCACTATACACCTCCACGAGCGAAATGATGCAGAGCAGGAAATAGACAATCCAGATAACTGTGCTGCCTTGGAAAATATTCTTGAGCTTAAAGGAGTCGGGGAATAAGGACATAGAGGTGGGGTGGCGTAGTATATATATAATATGGTATGGTGGAGGCTTGCAGATTACGGAGAAAGCCGCCAGTGAGCGGGAACGACAGATGCAACGGGGAAGAGGCAAGCGTATGTTTTGATTCTACCTAAAACCCTTATGCCATCGCGCGAACCAGCGCCTTGAACTGCTCGCCGCGGTCTTCCATATTGCGGAAGAGGTCGAAACTGGCGCAGCAGGGACTGAGCAGAACGGTGTCGCCAGCAGCGGCAAAGAGACGGCAGGCTTCGATACACTCCTGCATGCTATGCGTATCGGCCACGGGCAGGCCCAGACCGTCGAAACTCTCGTGCAACTTGGCGTTGTTGGCACCGAGATAGACGAGGGCCTTGCACTTCTGGCGCACAATATCGTAGAGGGTGGTGTAGTCGTTGCCTTTGTCCAGACCGCCAACGATGAGCACGGTCGGCGTGGTCATGCTGTCGAGGGCGCAATAGCAGGCATCGACATTCGTGGCCTTGGAGTCGTTGACATAGGTGACGCCTGCCACCACGCCAGCGCGCTCCAAGCGGTGCTCCACGCCGGGGAAATCCTCCAGTCCTGCCTTCACCACGTCGTCGGGCACACCAGCGGCAAGCGCAGCCATGGCAGCGGCCAAACAGTTGCGCAGGTTGTGGCGGCCAGGCAGGCTCAAGCGGTCCTGCGGAAGGGAGAAGGCGTGTGGGGCCGTGAGCGTGAAGATGCCCTCGGCGGCATAGCCCATCGAACCGTTCTCGGGCGCATCGCTGAATCCGAGGCAGCGGCACACAGGTCCGCGCTTGGCCATCTCGGCGGGAACGTATTCGTCGCCGCGCCAATAGATAAAGGTATCTTCGGCCCTTTGGTTTTGCAGAATGCGCATTTTGGAGTCGACGTAGTTCTGCATCTCGAAATTATAGCGGTCGAGGTGGTCGGGCGTAATGTTGAGCAGGACTGAAATGTCGGCGCGGAAGTCGTACATATTGTCCAACTGGAAACTGCTGAGTTCTATGACGTACCACTCGTGCGGAGTTTCGGCCACCTGGAGCGCAAGGCTATGGCCGATGTTTCCCGCCAGTCCGACGTCGTAGCCTGCTTTGCGGAGGATGTGATAGATGAGCGAGGTCGTGGTGGTCTTGCCGTTGCTGCCCG
>CAMBWV010000237.1 GCA_945871755.1 uncultured Bacteroidales bacterium | reverse complement strand
GACGAAGTCCTTCTTGTTGCTGTAGCCAGTGGAGGGCGTGTAGCTCACCCACTTGCCAGCCTTGTAACTGTAGATGTAGTAGGTATTGGTCTTGCCAGACACTGCGTAGAACGCGAACAGACCGTAGTTGGCCTCGGTCTGTGTCGGCGCAGTCAGTGCATTGACATAGTAACCATTACCACTCACCAGTGTGTACAGATGGTCGGGGCGGCCCTCATTGGGCTGAACCGTCGACGGCTGTACCTGCGCTGTTGTCTGGAAAACGAATCCCATGACGAGCGCGAGAAGCGTAAACAAACGTTTCATTGATTTTGTGGATTTAAGGGTTAGTATTAAGTTAGGAGTTATTGAATTAGGAATTAACTCTGCGCCCTAGGCGCAGAGCACGTGATTGGCCGAAATCAGGCATTGAGCCAGCAGCCGCAGGCTGCGCCCAAAACAGGAAGCCCGAAGGGATTCCCTGAAACTAGGAAGCCGCAGGCTTCCGTTGAATCTAGGTCGCGAAGCGACCGTTGAAACTAAGGAGCGAAGCGACCAAAAGAAGGCCAAAGGCAGCGACCGCAAAAGTGTAAAACTCCTTGCCGCGCAATCACTGCGCAGCAAGGAGAAGGGTCATCATATATTTATGAGAAAATTACCTGCATAGGGAATGTAGGGATGGCGGAGGACTGGCGGTGCAGTCCTCCGAGGGAGGGATGCGTGCAATTACCAGTCTTCGGTTTCCCAGCCTAGTTCGGACAGGTCGCTGCCCTTCTGGTTGGTAAAGGAGTCGCCAGCGTCAAGGTAGTCCTCGTTCGTGCTGACAGTGAGACAGGTTTCGCTCTCGACATCCAAATTGATAAACCCGATTTCGGGGCGAATATATGCTTGTTTCATAGGTTCAAGTTTTTGAATAGGTACTGATTTACTGAGAGGAGAGGCGTTATTTCACGATGAACTTCTTGCCGCCCTGGATGTAGATGCCACCCTTCTGGAGCTGCTGTACGCGGCGACCACTGAGGTCGTAGATGGGAGCGTTGAGCTGCTGAGCGTTCTCCGTGCCCTGAATAGCCGTGGTGGTGCTGCCGCCAAAGTTCATGTGGAGCGTAGCGAGGCTGAAGGGATTCTCGGTGAGGTGGAGATAGGCGCGGTTCATGGGCAACTCGTTGGCTGCATCGTTCACGCGATAGAAGGCCACGTGGTCGTTCTTCGAACCGAGGATGAAGTCGAAACCGCCTTCCTGGTTGAGGGCCTTCGGTGCACCTGCGCTGTGCTGGAGGAACGTACCCGTAGCATTCACAAGGGTTTCGTCGGTAGCGGGAACCAAAGTAACGCTTTCGCCAGCCGTACCTGCGAGGATGAAACCAGTATTAGCGGGCAGAGCCTGTCCCGTCAGGGCAGCCACGTTGAGCATGGTGCTATTCTCGGGGTCCTGCGTTACGCTGTAGGCCGTTACGCCTTCGGGCAATACCGTGGCGAAGGGTGCGCTGAACGTAGCCAGTGCCACAGCATTCTCGCCGTCGGTAAGGTCGGTAGCCTTGAAGGTGGCGGTGTTGGGATAGGTTGTTTCGGTGAAGATGGCTGCGCTGGAGTAGTAGGGCGAAGAGTTCGTCACGAAGGGAACACCAGCACCATCAAATATGCCTTCGGCCTTGATGACAAAGACACCAACATTGCCATTAGCACGCTTACCTGTGATAGACAAGGTACCAGCAAGGAAAGCGGCATCGGCTGCTACATTGCTAGAGGGGGCAATGGTAGCCAGCGTGAAGAGGTTCTGGTCAGCATTGTAAGCGTCCGTGACACCCTTACCATTGTTGTAGCCATCAGCTGTTTTGTTGTTTCTCCAAGTGAGATACTTGCCAGCATTGTTCACGAAGGCATACTGATCGCCTACCTGGCGGCAGATGAACTTGGCCGTCTCGGGCAGTTCTTCGCCTTCGCCGCGTACGCCAAGGGCCAGTTGCTTAGACGCAGCGTCCCAATAGAAATAGGTATAAGCACCATTCATGTGCTTGAACTGGATGGTGTAAGCCTTGCCGCTCTTGGGCATATTGACGGGGCAGTTGTCCACAGCCTCTTGCAGGGCAACAACCTGTGCGTAGGTGGCAGTGCCGGCTACGAGGGCTGCTTCCAGTTCGGTAATCTTGGTAGAGATAGCGGCCTTGCCTTCAGCAGAGGGCAGACCCATCAATGTGCCGTCGCCAGCATTCTCCACGAAGTTCTTGGCCGTGGGGAGTACAAACAGGCTGACAGCCTTTGCCCACTGGGCGGGCGTGAGGCTCTGACCGATAGCGTTGATGGCGATAAGGTCACCACCGTCCGTTGTGGTGGGAACTCTGTTCGTCTGCGGATTCACGGCGTGGCGGCCACCACCATTGGAGAAGGTCAGGAAGGTATTGCTCGTGAGGAACTTCAGCAGTTTGTAGGCGGTATTGCCCGAAGAGGTAACGGCCTGCAGTTCTACGGCTTCTTTGTTGGTCTGGCTGAAGGCGAAATAGCCACCAGCGTTGTACACATAACTCTGCGTTCCTATATTATATAGGTATGTCTTGCCCTGCCATTCAATGAAGGCAAACTGCTGGTAAGCGTTGTTTTGGTCGATGGCCACACTTTTAAAGTCTCTGTAGCCATCCATATTATACGTTGAACCCGCCGTGGACATTTCACCATTCTCGTTGGCACCATCTCCAGTGGCATTACCTGCATAGAGCACGCCGCGAGCATTATCCTTGGCGCGTACCTGATAAATGTCGGGCGTTTCGGAAGCGTTAATTTTGGCCACTACCTCGGAGAGGTCGGCGGTGGTCACGGCCGAGATAATCATCCTGTTGCCTGCATCGGGAGAGGCATCTGCAACGGTACGAATACCATACTTGTGCATCCAGCTCGTGATATTGACAATGGCATTGTTGACGTTGGGATATTTGATAATAAAATAAGAACCCGAAGCCGTCAGGGTGATTCTGCCCGTCTTTCTAGGGGTATCGCTGAGAACGAGACCCGAAGTAGCCGTTTCGGCAGAAACAAATTTGCCCGAACCAATGTTGTAAAGGTAGTACTGTCCTGTCGGCGTGTTGTCGCCACGCAGGATAGCGAACTGCTCATCTGCGGTGCCAGTGGGGGTAACATCAGCCGTTGATGTGTAGAACGTAGAACGAAGATAGTTTGCATCCGTGGCAGCATCATAATAGATATAACCACGGCCTTCGGACTTAATCGTGTACGTCGTACCATTCGTAATCTGAGACACATCCGTAATCTG
>CAMBWV010000236.1 GCA_945871755.1 uncultured Bacteroidales bacterium | reverse complement strand
AAGAGGGATAAACTCATGATTGAAATTTATGGAGTGGCCTGCGCTGGCAGGCTACTCCCATCCTTACAGAACGTAGCCTAGGTTTCGCTTTAGGCTCAAGGTTTCCCTAAGAGGGAAGCACTTCCCTAGGAATTATTCGGCTGCGTCCGTGATTTTCTCGCTCCAAGCCTGAACGTCGGCTACACTCGGGCGGACCAGGTCGAGCTTGAACTTCTTGCAGATTTCAGTAATCTGCTGCTGAATCTTCTGAGGGTTCACGCCCTTTAGGTCGCTAACAAGATTGTAGCCTGCTTTGTAGAGCACAGGTACGAGGTCAGCCTGCACACCTATCTCGGCGAAGCGGTCCACGCCATCGCGAGGAATCTTTTTCTCGGGGCGCATCTGGGGGAAGAAGAGCACTTCCTGGATTTGCGTCTGGCCCGTCATAAGCATTACCAAACGGTCAATGCCGATACCGATACCGCTGGTGGGCGGCATACCATACTGGAGGGCGCGCAGGAAGTCTTGGTCGATAAACATGGCTTCGTCGTCGCCCTTCTCGGAAAGGCGGAGCTGGTCTTGGAAGCGTTCTTCCTGGTCGAGGGGGTCGTTGAGCTCGGAGTAAGCATTGGCCAATTCCTTGCCGTTGACCATGAGTTCGAAGCGTTCCGTCAGGGCTGGATTGTCGCGGTGCTTCTTGGTGAGCGGCGACATTTCGATGGGATAATCGGTGATGAAGGTCGGCTGGATGTAAGTGCCTTCGCAGAATTCGCCGAAGATTTCGTCAATCAGCTTACCCTTACCCATGGTATCGTCAATCTCCATATTAAGGGCCTTGCAGATTTCGCGGATTTCTTCTTCGCTCTTGCCGTTGAGGTCGTAGCCCGTTTTCTCGCGAATTGCCTCAAGAATAGGCAGACGGCGATAAGGAGCCTTGAAACTGATAACCTTTCCGTCTATTTCAGTTTCGGGCTTGCCATTCACGGCCACACAGATGCGTTCCAGCAACTGCTCGGTGAAGTCCATCATCCAGTTGTAATCCTTGTACTGCACGTAGAGTTCCATGCAGGTAAACTCAGGATTGTGGTTGCGGTCCATACCCTCGTTGCGGAAGTTCTTTCCGATTTCATACACGCCCTCAAAGCCGCCTACGATGAGACGCTTCAGGTACAACTCGGTGGCGATGCGCAAGTAGAGGTCCACGTCCAGCGAATTGTGGTGGGTAATGAAGGGGCGGGCACTGGCACCGCCGGGAATACTTTGCAGAATGGGAGTTTCGACTTCGGTATAGCCTGCCTCGTCCAGCACTTGGCGCATGGTTTTCACCACGAGCGAGCGCTTCTCGAAGGTTTCCTTGACATTGGGATTGACGATAAGGTCCACGTAGCGCTGGCGATAGCGCAACTCGGGGTCATCAAAGCTGTCGTAGGTCACGCCATCCTTTTCCTTAACCACAGGCAGGGGTTTCAGGCTCTTGGCCAAAACGGTGATTTCCTTGGCCAGGATGGAGATTTCGCCCGTCTGGGTGCGAAACACCGTACCCTTGACACCAATAAAGTCGCCCAGGTCGAGCAACTTCTTGAATACTGTATTATAGTACGTCTTGTCGTCATCGGGGCAAAGGTCATCGCGGCTCACATATACCTGGATGCGGCCCTTGGAGTCAAGCAATTCGGCGAAACTGGCCTTACCCATGACACGGCGGCTCATCATACGACCAGCCACGCACACTTCGCGCGGTTCTGCTTGGTCGTCGAAGGCTTCCTTGATTTCAGTTGAATACGCGTTGACGGGATAGGCTGCTGCGGGATAGGGGTTGATGCCCATCTTGCGCAGTTCTTCCAGTGAGTTTCTGCGACAGATTTCCTGTTCGCTCAGTTCTAGTACATTCATATATTAAATAGGAGTAATAATCGGACGATGCGGGATGGATGCGGAGCACCTCTGCTAGTGGTTGTAGGTTATCCCTATTATTCCGCACCCAATACGCGGCAAAATTACAAAAAAATGTGGGAACGGCGCATACTTACCGCTCATTTTCACGGATATTCGGAGGCGGCCCTTGGCGTTTTATAACTCGACCAAACGAATAACGCCTGGTTCGTAGATACCCAGCGTGGGCGGATTGCCTCCTTTGGGGAAGGTGGGCGAACCTAAATTGCACAGGGTCGGCTGTCCGTCTGCACCTTTCTTGACATAGGGTAAATGGGTGTGCCCGTAGATAAAGAAGTCAATACCTAGGGGAGGCATCTTCTCGGGATTCCACACGTGGCCATGGGTCAGGAACAATCGCTTGCCTTCATCCACCAACAGGGCATAGTCGCTCATTATCGGGAAGGGCAAAAGCATTTGGTCCACCTCACTGTCGCAGTTGCCGCGTACGGCCACAATGCGGTCGGCATAAGGTGTCAGACGCTGCACAATGCCTTGCGGGTCAAGCCCTTCGGGCAAACCGTTGCGCGGTCCGTAATTCAAGATGTCGCCCAAGAGGCAAAGCAGGTCGCAATGTTCTTGTTCAAACACTTGCAACACGCGCTCCAGAGCAGGAAGCGAGCCGTGGATATCGGAAACTAGGAGATATTTCATATATTCTATCAGGATTTTATTTCAGAATAGTTTCTACCTCGAACGCCTTGCCCCGAACGCGCAATAAATACACACAGGCATGGCCCACAGATGGTCCGCCACCGATATACATTGGATAGGGATTGCCGTGCTGGCCAGGTGCATAGTACTGTTGGCGATGCGTATGTCCATTGAAGGCGCAATCAAAACCAGCGCGGCCGAGAATATCTGTCCACAAGGCGCGACAGGGCGCACTAGCTCCGCCTGGGTCGTTAGCCTCGTTGTCATACCAAAGGGGGATGTGGTGAAGCAAAAAGCGGTGGTCGGCTTTGCGGAAAGCGCGACTACGGGTTTCCTGTTGCAAAAAGCCGACTTGGTCCTGACGGAAACCCGAGAAATCGTTCAATCCATAATAAACCCAAGTGCTATCGGGCTTATCCTCGCCGCAATCGAGCACCACAAAGCGCGTGCGACCCCAAGAGAAAGCATGATAAGTTTCTCCGCCCGGCCATTCCATCAGGCTGGTCATGCCCGAGGAATAAGCATTGCGAATCTCATGGTTGCCGCGAATGAAAACCAAGGGGCGCTGCTCCCCATGAAAGGGAACGGCAAGCGACTGCACCATGCGGATGGCTTGGTCTCGGTCGGCAGGCTCACTGAGGCAGTCGCCATTGAAGAAAATAAGGTCGGGCTGGATACTATCTACA
>CAMBWV010000235.1 GCA_945871755.1 uncultured Bacteroidales bacterium | reverse complement strand
CTCCAGTACGCCTACGAGGGTTATCCGGGCAATCCCAACGGCTCGGACTACAACGTGGCAGGTATTTGCAGTGCCGATGGTCGCCACTTGGCCATGATGCCCCACCTTGAGCGCGCCTTCTTCCCCTGGCAGAATCCGTTCTATCCCGCCGATCGTCGCGCCGACGAAGCAACACCCTGGCTCGAAGCCTTTGTCAATGCCCGCAAATGGGTGGAGGCACAGACGCGATAAAGGACTACTTCGCGCGCGCGTATATATATAAGGAGTATCTTCCCAGCTCTAAGGAGTATCTTCCCAGCCAGCAGAAAATCCCCCAGCAATGATTCGCAAATTTGATTTTCTAGTCATCGGTTCCGGCGTGGCCGGAATGAGTTATGCCTTGCAGGTCGCCGAGAGCGGCCGAGGCAGAGTGGCCTTGGTGTGCAAGACCAATATCGAAGAGGCTAATACGGCTAAGGCCCAAGGCGGCGTGGCATCGGTTACCAACCTCGAAGTGGACAACTTCCAAAAGCATATCACCGACACCCTCATTGCCGGCGACTACATCAGCGACCGCCGCGCCGTAGAACAGGTGGTGACGCGCGGGCCCGAAGGCATCCGCCGCTTGGTGCAATGGGGCGTGAACTTTGACCGCAAGGAGAATGGCGAGTTCGACCTGCACCGCGAAGGAGGTCACTCGGAATTTCGCATCCTCCACCATGCCGACGATACGGGTTTCGAGATTCAGCGCGGCCTTATCGAAGCCGTGAAGCAGCATCCGAATATCACGCTGCTGGAGCACCACTTCGCCGTGGAAATCATCACCCAGCACCACCTAGGTGTGGAGGTGACGCGCCGCACGCCCGATATCGAATGCTTCGGTGCCTATGTGCTTGACCCAGATACGCACAAAATTGACACCATCCTTTCGCGCGTCACCGTACTGGCCACAGGCGGCATCGGGGCGGTGTATTCCACGACCACCAATCCGAATATTGCCACGGGCGACGGCATTGCCATGGCCTACCGGGCCAAAGCCACCGTGCAGGATATGGAGTTCGTGCAATTCCACCCCACCGCCCTCTTCCACCATGGCGAAACGCATCCCGCCTATCTCATCACTGAGGCCATGCGTGGCTATGGTGGCATCCTCCGACTGCCCAACGGCGAGGAGTTTATGCAGAAGTACGACCGCCGTCTGTCGCTCGCGCCCCGCGATATTGTGGCGCGCGCCATTGATAAGGAAATGAAGATTCACGGCCTCGACCACGTCTGCCTGGACGTCACCCACAAGGACCCCGAGGAAACCCGTCACCATTTCCCGAATATCTACGCGAAATGCCAAAGCATCGGCATCGACATCACGCGCCAGTACATTCCCGTGGCTCCCTGTGCCCACTATCTCTGTGGCGGTATCAAGGTGGACCTCGACGCTTGCTCGAGCATCAAGCGCCTCTACGCCATCGGCGAATGCTCCTGCACGGGCCTCCACGGCGGCAACCGTCTGGCCTCCAACTCGCTCATCGAAGCCGTGGTCTATGCCGAGGCGGCCGCCAACCATTCGCTGGCGCACCTGGACGAGTATGCGTTCAACGAGGCTGTGCCCGAATGGAACGACGAAGGCACAATGACCAACGAGGAGAAGGTGCTCATCGCACAGGATATCAAGGAGGTGGGACAAATCATGTCCAACTACGTCGGCATCGTGCGCAGCAATCTCCGCCTGAAGCGTGCCTGGACGCGCCTCGACCTGCTCTACGAAGAAACCGAGGAACTCTTCAAGCGCGTCAAGGCCACGCCTGACATCTGCGAGCTGCGCAATATGATCAACGTGGGCTATCTCATCACGCGCCAAGCCCTTGAGCGCAAGGAAAGCCGCGGCCTGCACTACACCACGGACTATCCGAAGCACGCCTACGACCAAAACTAATCCCCTCCCCTCTTCAACCCATTCTTACCAGGTTGCTTCACGCGGTTGAGGCGGCCTGGTTTTTTTATTCTTATTAGATTATGGACAAAAATAGCAAGATATACGTAGCAGGCCACCGCGGACTGGTGGGCTCGGCCATTTGGAATAATCTCCTACAGCGCGGTTACACCAACCTTGTGGGCCGCACACACAAGGAACTCGACCTGACGGACCAGCAAGCCGTCCGCCAATTCTTCGACGAGGAGCGCCCCGACGCCGTCGTACTGGCCGCTGCTTTTGTGGGCGGCATTATGGCGAACTCGCTCTACCGCGCCGACTTCATCATGATGAACATGAAGATGCAGTGCAACGTCATCAGCGAAGCCTATGCCCACGGTGTAGAGAAACTCCTCTTCCTCGGCTCCACCTGTATCTACCCGAAAAACGCGCCGCAACCCATGCGCGAGGACTGCCTCCTCACCAGCGAACTGGAATACACGAACGAGGAATACGCCATCGCCAAAATCGCGGGACTCAAGATGTGCGAGAGCTACAACCTGCAATACGGCACGAACTATATCGCCGTAATGCCCACCAATCTCTACGGCCCGAACGATAACTTCCACCTGGAAAATTCCCACGTAATGCCCGCGATGATGCGCAAGATTTACCTGGCGCAACTCCTCCACGAGGGCAACTGGGCCCTCGTTCGCCGCGACCTGGCCGTACGTCCCGTAGGCGCCAACCTCCCCGAGGGCGACACGACCGTACGCACGATTATCGACGGCAACTCCGACGAGACCACCATCCTCAAGGTGCTGGCCCACTACGGCATTGCACCAGGCGAGGTTAACCTTTGGGGAACGGGCACGCCCCTCCGCGAATTTCTCTGGAGCGAAGATATGGCCGACGCCTCCGTCCACATACTCCTCAACGTCAACTTCTCCGACATCATCGGCATTGAGAAATACTCCAGCGTTCACTATGGCAACAAGGCGGACGGCGTCGTGGACCGCAACCACAGCACGGGCCGCGGCGGTGCAATTCCCGCGCTCGGCGAAATCCGCAACTGCCATATCAACGTGGGCACGGGCCAAGAACTGACCATCCGCGCCCTCTCCGAACTAGTAGTAAAGGCCGTAGGCTTCACCGGCCAAGTCCATTTCGACACGACAAAGCCCGACGGCACCATGCGCAAACTCATCGACGTCAGCAAACTCCACAGCCTAGGCTGGCACCACAAGGTGGATATCGAAGAGGGCGTGCAGCGACTCTTCGAGTGGTATCGGGCTAGCTTGGGGTGAAGGGGTAAGTTCTCCGAGGTGAGTAATGTACCGCACGTTGCTTGCAACGTGTGAGTAGGGAGTTTGTACTCATTG
>CAMBWV010000234.1 GCA_945871755.1 uncultured Bacteroidales bacterium | reverse complement strand
CTCTGCCCTGGGCTAGGTGCAGGCTGCCCTTTCAGGGCGTGCTTCAACCTCCGCGATGCCTGCGCGCCCTGTTATTTAGATTTCTATTGGGGGCTCCCCCCCAACTCCTAACTCCTAACTCCTAACTCACTCATGTCCCCCATCAGCCTGCAACAATTCAACGCCCTAGTGCGCGACGCCCTGGCCGTATGCCTGCCCGATGCTTATTGGGTGACGGCAGAACTGAGCGAGGTGCGCTTCAATCCGCGCGGGCATTGCTATCTCGGGCTGGTCGAGAAGGACGAACGGAGTGACGCACTGGTGGCCAAGGGTTCGGCTGTGATGTGGTCGAACATGGCAGGCGTGCTGATTCCTCGCTTCGAGCAAGAGACGGGAGCACGATGGGCACCCGGCATCAAGGTGCTCTTGAAGATGGAGGTGACTTACCACGAGGTGTATGGGCTGCAATACAAGATTGTAGGTATTGATTCGTCCTACACCCTGGGCGACCTGCAACGCCGCCGCCGCGAGATTATTCGCCAACTGACGGAAGAGGGCGTTGTGGGACTCAACCGCGAGTTGCCCCTGCCGCGCCCCCTGCTGCGCATCGCCGTTATCAGTAGTGCCACAGCCGCAGGCTATGGCGATTTCTGCAACCAACTGGCGGCCGCGCCCTATGCCTTCCACACGCAACTCTTTCCTGCCGTGATGCAAGGCGACGGTGTGGAAGCCAGCATCCTTGAAGCGCTCGACCATATCTATAACGAGTGGGAAGGGGGTACGGCCTGGGACGCCGTGGCTATTATCCGTGGTGGTGGCGCCGTGAGCGACCTCAATGGTTTCGACACCTATTTGCTCGCTGCCACCGTGGCGCAATTTCCCCTGCCTATCCTGACGGGCATTGGGCACGAGCGCGACGAAACGGTCCTTGACCTCGTGGCCTGCCGACGCTTCAAGACGCCCACGGCTGTGGCTGCCTTTCTCGTGGAAACGGCCGATGCAGAGATGGCCGCCCTTCAGGAAATGGCCAATAGCCTTCAAACGGCCACCAACCGCCTGCTCCATCAAGCGCAGCTGTCCCTGCAACACCTGGACGAACGTTTGCGCGCCGCCGCCCGCCGCACCCTCGACCGACAGAGCGACCGACAGGCGCACCTCTGCCAACTCCTGCGCGACCGCTCGCGCGCCATCATCGAGAGCGAGCGCCAGCGCCACAACCTCCTGGGCCACCTGATGCGCGCCCATGCCCAACGCAGCATTGACCGAGGCGAACAGCAACTCCGCTATCTGCAAGAGGCTGTACCCGTGGCCCTCCGCCGCGCCCTACATGCCGAAGCGGTGCGCCTAGACCATATCGCCGACAAACTATCCCTGGCATCGCCCGAGCGCAGTCTGCGCCTGGGCTTCTCCATCACCCGTTGCAACGGCCGCGTGGTGCGCAACGCCCACGACCTCAAGCCAGGCGAAGAACTCGTGACGCAGTTGGCCGAGGGCGAAGTGCATAGCCAAGTGCTCTGCCAGCCGCAAACATCTGTGGGCAAGCCTGCCCCTTCCCATCCTTCCACAAAACCATCAACCCTCCTCTCATGAAAACTAACGAATCTCTCACCTACAGCCAAGCCATGCAGGAACTGGAAAGCATCGTGCAGGGCCTGGAGCGCGACCAACAGGACATCGACACCCTCAGCCAACGACTGAAACGCGCCAACGAACTCCTGGCCTTCTGCCGTGGCCGACTGGTTGAAGTAAGCGACAAGGTGAAGCAAACGCTGGAGGAATAGGGCTACCGCTCTGTGCGAGGGCCTCGTCAGCGTATCACGAATGGCGATGCGCACGGGATGCCCGTACGAGGAACTGGCGCACGCACGCTGCTCCCTGCCCTATCCTTATACCTATTATATATATAGCATATTCCTTCTCCCCCTCTCTCCAATATGAGCAAGAATAAATTGTCCAAGTTTGCCGACATGGCCACTTATCCCCATGTGTTTGAACCGCCCTTTGCCCGCGACCCCGAGGCCAATCCCTTTCCCCTGCGCGGGAAGTGGCACGAGGCGTTCTTCCACAACGACCATCCCATCGTGCTCGAACTCGGTTGCGGCCGCGGTGAATACACCGTAGGGCTGGGTCGCCTTTTCCCCGAAAAGAATTTCATTGCTGTCGATATCAAAGGCTCGCGCATGTGGCACGGTGCCACGGAATCGCTTCGCGAGGGCATGACGAACGTGGCCTTCCTGCGCACCCACATCGAATTTATCGAACGATTCTTTGCCCCTGGCGAGGTGAGCGAAATTTGGCTGACCTTCTCCGACCCGCAGATGAAGAAGGCCACGAAGCGCCTCACGTCCACCTATTTCATGGAACGCTATCGCCGCTTCCTCGTGGACGGCGGGCGCATCCACGTCAAGACGGATTCCAACTTCCTCTTTACCTATACGCGCCTCATGGTGGAGCACAACGGCCTGCCCACCCTTGTTCAGACGGACAATCTCTACCGCGACCTGACACCCGAAGCCGACGACGAAACGCGCCGCATCCTTTCGATTCAAACGTACTACGAATCGCAATGGCTGGCCCGCGGTCTCGACATCAAATACATCTGTTTCCAACTCCCGCAGAACGGCGCGCTAGAAGAGCCCAACGTGGAAATCGAACTCGACGACTACCGCAGTTACAACCGCTGGAAACGTTCTGGATTGGAAACAAGCAAATAAGCCTCTCACTCCTGACGGGCTTTCCTCCTGAAGGTCCGTACGCAGAATCATAACCAATCTCTAATTTCTTACTCCTATGTTAAAGCATATCGTCATGTGGAAATTCATCGACGGTGCCCAAGGCCGCAGTGCCACGGAGCATGCCCTCTGGATGAAGTCGCACCTGGAAGCCCTCGTGGGCCAAGTTCCCGAAATCAAGTCGCTCGAAGTGGGCGTCAACATTAGCAACAGCCCGATGGCTTACGACGCCGTGCTGACCCTCGTCGTAGAAGATGCCGAGGCCCTGCGCCGCTACCGCGAGCACCCTGCCCATCAGGAAATCTCGCAGCACTGCCACGAAATCCGCAGTGCCCGCACCGTGGTGGACTATACCGTGCTCTAAGGCGCGCTCCCCTTCCCCGCCGCCCCTTGCGGCCTTCCCTTTTATTGTATTCCTACAAATTGATTCATCGTGACCCTTTATCCCAAACTGATCACCGACGCCCTTGCCACCGTGCGCTACCCTGGCAACGGCAAGAACCTCATCGAAGCCGAAATGATGGAGGACGACCTCCGCATTGACGGCATGAAGGTTA
>CAMBWV010000233.1 GCA_945871755.1 uncultured Bacteroidales bacterium | reverse complement strand
TGTGGTCGCTCGAGACCAGGCGCGTCATAGCGACATCAGCACTACCAATAAGTACCTTAAAGGCGACAGCCTGACGGTACATGAGGAAACCAAGCACTTCAAGGGGGCTTTCAGTGCGCCGAGTGATGAGCGTGCCGTCAGTGCCCCTTCGCACACGGCAAAGCCAGCACAAAGTACTGAATGTCTGGGCGGCTCTGCGCAGTCTGAGCCAGTCCCACCTGCCCCAAAAAGAGAAGTGCTTACTCCGCTTTCCTCGGGAGAAAAGGAAGTACAAGAACAGCATGTGACCGACCCCATTTCTCCCTTAACAACTCCCTCAACACCTGTTGAGGATTCCGCTGAGCAGGAGAGTCCTGCCAATAAAGCCCGTGACTTTGATACCCTTATCAGCGGTAAAGTCACGGGCAAGAAAAAAAGGCAACGTATAAAGACAAGCATTCTCTATTCGACCTCAAAAAAGTAGCCTTTTTTGAGGGGGTGTACCCCGTTTTCCTCCAAGGTAATCTCAATTTTTTGGCAAAGGTATTTCCTACCGCCAATTAGATACAGACCATTTGGGTCGGTGACGCGGTCGGTAAACGATATTTGCCGCACCACTCGCGTATCTATATTGAGATTACCTGCCGTGAGGCAAAGGTTAACGGGTGAACCAGGATAGTGAAGCACGAACTGCATACAATCAGGAACATGAACAAACGTGTCGTCTAAGCGTGAGCGATAGTAAGGCACGCCTACTGGGTATGGTAACTGCACGGTATATAGGAGGTCTGGCTCATAGACAGCATTGGGGTAGAATGTTTGGGTATATTTGCAAGCACAGTTAACGGCCACCTCCATGATTTCCTGTTTTTCGGCATCATCCTGAGTAGTGTCCTCTTCATTCTCAACGTAACTTTGGAGATTAAAGGCGGTTTTGTTGCTTGCCTGCCTTGTGTCTGATGTAATCAGATACGGTACATGGAAACCACCGTACTGGCCACCATCCAAGTCAGGCTTGGATGGGTCAGTAGGATAAGGCGTGCCACCGATATACTTCTCGAATCTAGTACCCCAATCAAATTTTCGCCTTTCCGTAGGAATGTCCTCTGACATTGCCGCAGGTACGATACGCAGGGCAGTATCTACCTTGTAATCTTCATCACGGAAGAGCGGGCCCATGTGGTCCACTTCTGGAAAGTAATATTTCTCGGTGTCTGCATTGTAGAAGATACCAAATCGGGAACCCGAGTTGGTGGCATAGAAGAGAATATTACTTTTTGCACGCTCTTCCTCACTGACAGACTGAAAAGCTTTGATTAGGTTAGGATCTAAAACTCGGATAACCTTCATTTTCTCGTAGGCATCCTCCCCTATGGCTAGTTGTGTGTCAATGCTATCGGAGAAATTATAACCTACATTTCCAGAGGTTGTATCATTTTGCTCCCCATCGGTATCAATATCAGTGGTACGTTCGTCAGTGGCCGAGTGGATTTCCACGATAGGCCCATTGGCATAAAATGTGGCTCGGCTTACCAGTCGAGCCTTTTTGCCATCCACGAGAACCAGCACACCGAAAAGGTTGCGTAGTTCTGTGAAGAACTCTTTGATTGTCCAGTGTGGAATACAGCCAGCAAATTGCAGGGTGGCGCGTGCGTTAGCCACGAAAACCTGCGCCATCCATCCCTCGCGTAATAGATTGTCCGATGGGGCAAGGGTATAGCCCAAAGCCCCCAGTACTCGCTCTACAATCACACAAAGGTAGGGTTGTGGAGCAAGAACCACGGAATCACGGATGTTAATTCTTGCCCCATATTCCTGCGAATTGGGCAAGAACTCGGCGTAGTCCGGCATATCATTGTGAGCGTTGAGCGCAAGCGGGAAACGATACACCCGTGCATCATCCCTCCAAAGCCTCTTATTCTGAGAACCATCCCATACTCCTTCTCCCCAGAAGGAATAGTCATGTAAATTGGAGAAAGCAAAATCCGTGAGCGAGTAGATGGGGAAACAGACGCAGTCTGTCTCTTCACAGCTGCCATGCAGTAGTTTATCCGTTTCGTCTATGGTGAACGGTGCAGAGAATACCATCACGATGCTATTCTCTTGGGTCTGTTCCTCGTCTGGGTGGAGTTTATCCCACACTTGACCGTAGGCACGGCCCAGGTCAAGTTCGTCAATGTACTTTTCGCCATCTTCGCCCAAGGTATCGAAGTTAAGGGCAGAGTTGCCAGCGAGCAACTGTACCTTCACTTCGTCTTGGGTGACATTGGTCACCAGAGCTGTCCCTTCTATGGTCAACAGTTCTGTGACCAGGCGAAAAGGGAATTTCTTGCTAGCGAGAAATTTCAGTGACATGGCGCGGTATTGCAACGCGCCAAAAATCTTTTGATTCTCCACACAGCCAGCCAGCGGCAGTACTACATCAAAGGTGTAGTCGCCAGCTGAGGTGAAAAACGGATTTTCACGGGTCAGTTTGATGGAAGTGCCGCTTTTAATGACGGCAAGTTGGTCGTTAATGTATAGTGCAATCATTTTCTGTTCTTCATTTTGTTGTACCTGGTCCATTGCCGCTCGAAGCCATCCTCGCCCGTAATGGAAACGGAGGCGCGGATGCCAGCCTCTAAGTTTTCATTTAGACGGGCGATGGCATCGGCGGTTCTGCCCGAGGTCGTATCTACGACTTGCAGAGCAGGAGCAGCAGCCGTGGAAATCGCGGCGTTAGCGGTAGCCTGCGGCGCAGCGATTGCGCGGCTGACATCGGCAGCGGAGAGCGAGGCAATGGTATTGTTCCGCTGGGCGTGATCAATGAGCTGCAAGAAAGGCAGCACGTTGGGGTTCTGCACCGCGAGGTGCGAAGCCACAAACTCGCCTTGGTGCACGATGCCTGCCTTACGGCGGTAGTCCGAGCCACCTGTGAAGCCGCCCGAGTAGTAGCCGCTGCTCTCGGCAGCGTGCTGCTTCTTGATAGCCGCGATTTGGATGCCGCCAGCGGCAACGGCCATGGCGGCAGCAATCGGGCCTAATATCCAAGAAACCTTAGAAGCAGAAGCGTAAGCGTTGATAGCAGCCATGGCGGTGCTGGCCACTGCCTGCGCTATCTCCATACTCATCTGTTTCTTGCGATATTTGTTCTTCACGGCCGCGAGTTCCTTTTGCTTCTGCTCTTCGAGCTTTTTGCCTTTTCGAGAGTTCTCGCCAACCTTCTTTATCTCTGTGTCATAACGCTGGGTAACGGCGTTCTCTTCTTCCTGCTGTTGTGCGGAGAAGAGTTGTGCCACGGAGGACAGTGCCGTGCTG
>CAMBWV010000232.1 GCA_945871755.1 uncultured Bacteroidales bacterium | reverse complement strand
TGCGCCGCGCACAGCCCGAGAGCGAACTCTCCAACCTCTTGGCCGATATTATGGTGTGGGCAGGCAAGCAGTATGGCGAGCAGCCCGACCTGGGAGTTTACAATATGGGCGGCATCCGCGCCTCCTTGCCTGCGGGCAATGTCACCTACGGCAACGTGGTGGATATTGCGCCCTTCGACAACCGCATCTCCTTCTCCACGCTCACGGGCGCAGACCTGCTGGACCTGTTCCGCCAGATAGCAGCCCGCGGTGGCGAGGGCGTGAGCCATGGTGTAGCCCTTGAAATCACAGCCGATGGTCAGTTGCTCTCCGCCCGCCTCAACGGCAAGGAGATTGAAGCCACAGCCCTCTACCGCGTGGCCACTATCGACTACTTGGCCGCAGGCAACGATGGTTTGGTAGCCTTCCGCAAAAAGACGAACTTCCGTATTCCCGAGGGCGAAGGCACGGAGGCCCGACACATAATTACGGAGTATCTCCGCACAGAAATGGCAGCAGGCCGTCCCGTGGAGCGTCCCGTGGAAGGGCGCATCCGCGTGGTGCGCTAGCACAAGAGATTGCCATAGGTAGGTCGCACCGTTATGCGTGTTTGTAGAACCTATCATTACTCCTTCCTATTGACCCTTATCTTCCCCTTCTATGAAACGTACTCTCCTCGTTCTGCTCGCATGGGTGGCCCTCAGCGCTGCCGCCCTGGCCGATGGCGACAAACACCTCGTCATCCTGCACACCAACGACACACATAGCACCATCCTCCCCGTTAGTCCCCTCATTGAAGATACAATGAAGGCCGACCGCGGTGGCTTCCTCCGACGCATTGCGCTGGTAGAGGCCGAGCGGGCCAAGGACCCTGAACTCCTTCTCTTCGACAGCGGCGACTTCTCTCAGGGCTCGTCGTTCTTCACGCTCTACAAGGGCGAGGTCGAAGTAAGCCTGATGAACCGCATGCACTACGACGCCTGCACACTGGGCAACCACGAATTTGACTTCGGCGTGGAGAATCTGGCCACGCAACTGCGGCGCGCCAACTTCCCCGTCGTCTGCGCCAACTACGACTTCGGTACAACGCCGCTGGCCACTCTCGTCCGCCCCTACGTGGTGCTGAAGCGCAAGGGTCTGCGCATCGGTGTGTTCGGCCTGAGTCCCCAGCCCGAGGGACTGATTGCCACGGAAAACTATGCGGGCATCACTTTCCGCGACCCCATTGAAGCCACCCGCGAGATCGTTCGCACGCTCCGCACCAAGGAGAAGTGCGACCTAGTGATTTGCCTGAGCCACCTGGGCTGGCCCGCCAAAGATCCGCTCTCTGATTCCAATGTCTTCACCCAGACGGAAGGCGTGGACCTCGTGCTGGGCGGCCACTCCCACACGTTTATGAAGGAGTTGGAATGGCTCACCGACGCACAAGGCAAGCGCGTCCCCGTTGACCAGAACGGCAAGCACGCCATCTACGTAGGCCGCATCGTCCTCTCGCTCCAGCGATAGAACTCCCTGCAATAGACCTAAGAGGCGTTAAAAAAGGGCAAGAATACCGCCCCTTTACTGAAAACCATTAACTTTGCTGCGGCAAAGGGATTCACTCAGCATGATATGAGCTTGGTTCCTCAGACGAAAGGCAATGTACCACACGTCGCATGCAACGTGTGGCTCAGTGGAAATGCCCCATCTATATACCTATTATATATAAGGTGTCCCTTTACGTTGAGCCACACGCCCTCGAGCAACGTGCGCCACATGACTTTGCAATGAGAACAAACTCCGTACTCACACCTTGCAAGCAAGGTGCGGTACTTTCACGTTACTCCCAGCTCAGTCTAAAAAGGGATTTCTCATTCCTCATTGAACAAACTCTTAATCAAATAAGTTTCATGACCAAAAAATTACACCTTCTCCTAGCCTGCTTCCTGCTGACGGCTCTCACGCTGTCCGCCCAAGTAGGCATGAACACGAAAGTGCCAGCCTCGTTGCTGCCTGCACAATCTGGATTCAAAAAACTGGCCCCCGCGCAAATGGCCACCGCACCTATGTTGGAACCCTCGGCTAGCAATCCCGAGTTGTCCTACTGCGTGGCAGCCTATTGCACGAACCTCGGCAATGGCGTGACCAATTATTACATCATCTTGACGTCTGCGCCTGCCTCTTTCGATGCTTCCTCGGGCACCGTCATCTTTGAGAACGACGAAATGGCTTGGCTCACGGCCTTCGACATCTATGCACCGACCGTGGAGAGCGGTTTCAAGTTGTCTGATGGCGAGTACGCATCGAAGAAAGACTCCACCGCCTTCTCCTTCCATCCCTCCTATAGCGGTACGAGTTATATCAACAACGCTGGCGAGGGCACAGGCTATCGCATTACCTCCGCCCCCATTCAAATCACGAACCTTGAAAACGGCGATGTGCAAATCGAATGGACCATCACCTCGGGCCTCGTGACGAAGGAGGCTGTCTTCCGTGGCGCCATCGAACTGCGCCGCCAGCCCACCGTCCAGAGCCCCTGGCCGCTCATTGGCGAAGACATGGACTTGGCCTTTACGGGTTCGCTCGCTCTCTATCAGGGAAATTTCTTCAACTCCAAGACGGGCAATATCCTGCTCAACCTCTACGATACTGACTTTGACCCCGAGACGGGCGCACACACGGGTGTAGGCAACTGCCTCCAGATTTGCCTGTTCAACACGCTCTTTGGCGATGCCAAGGACATCTGCATCAAACCGGGTACGTACAAGGTGGCCCGCAACTTCCAGCGCCTCACCTGGTATCCCGGCCTCGTCATCGACTATATGGGCCAGAGCGTTGTGATGGGCTCGTTCTGCCAGCGCCGTCTGGAGGACAAGAGCATCGCTGTGGCCTTCATGGCCGAGGGCGAGTTCACCGTGGCGATGGACACCGACAGCGTCTATACCATCAACGTACAGATGACCACCGACGATGGCTACAAGGTAAAGGGCCAGTACGTGGGTAAAATCACTATCTTCGATGAGAGCCAAGACAACCCCGGCGCCATCATCTCTACCCTCAAGCAGGACTACGAACTCAATCTGGACCAGATTCCCGTGGCCCGCGCTTGGAAGGAAGACATTCAGGAGGGTTGCAGCCGCTACTATCTGGACATCGGTTCGCCCTCAGGCCGCGACAGTGTGCTCGTGAAGAACGGCGGCGACATCTTCCGCATTGATATGCTTTTGGAGATGAGCGCCAAATCCTTCACTTCGGGCCTCTACACCGTGATGGAGCGCGAATACCCCTCCGACTACAAGCCCTTCGCCCTGCGTCGCGG
>CAMBWV010000231.1 GCA_945871755.1 uncultured Bacteroidales bacterium | reverse complement strand
CCTTTCTTCATGTATCGTTTAGCAACAGTTTTGGGTTAGCGTCCGTACACCCTCCACACAGGGTTTGTCGGTTGCGCCAGAAAATCTAGAAAATCTAGAACTGCTAGAAAATCTAGAACAGCCAGAAACCCCAGAAACACAAGTCAAAGCCGATTCAGCACCCAAGCGGCAAGATAATTCCCGAAGGTGGCCGGCATGTAGCTGACTGTGCCGGCTGTGGTCTTCTTGTTGCGCTCGCCTTCTACGGTGAGAAGGGCCGCGCGGTCGGCCTGCTGGGCGCAGAATACTACGGGGAGTTTGCGGCCTCGGAGACCTGCGCGGGCTAGTCCGCTTCGCACGCTCTTGCTCAAGCCGCAATGGTACGTTTGCCAGATGTCGGCATATTGGATGGCCGTGATGTCCGTCTTTGCGCCCGCTCCCATGGAGGATATGACGGGCTGGCGGCGACGGATGCAGGCGGCTAGCAGAGCCACTTTGGGTTGGATGGTGTCGATGGCGTCGATGACGTATGCGTAGGGGGCTGCATCGAGGAGGGTATCCACACCCTCGGGCGTCAGATACTCCTCGTGCAGGGTGAGTTGCACCTCGGGATTGATGTCGCGAAAGCGCTCGGCGAGCACGCCCACCTTGCTGCGCCCCACGGTGGAGTGGAGGGCAGGCAGTTGGCGATTGATATTGGACGGGCTCACGGTGTCGGCATCGACCAGTGTGAGACGGCCTACGCCAGCACGGCACAGCATTTCGGCAGCATAGGCTCCTACGCCGCCCGTGCCTACCACGAGCACGTGGGCACTGCGGATGCGCGCCATGCGTTCGTCGCCATATAATAAGGTGGTTCGGCTAAACATATTGGGGATAGATTTTTCAAGAAGGGGGAGGGCAATACGGCAAGAACTAACAAGAAACTGCCTCCCCCAGAATGGCTATCGGTCGGAAGGTTTCACCACTGTGGCTCGTTGAAGGACGGCAGCCACCTGCGTGGGGAAGATAATCATCACGTTGCGGGCAGAGAAATAGCGCTCTATCTGCTCGGGCAGGTGGTCCATATATTTATGGCGTGAGAGTGTGCCGCGGCGGGCAGCGATGAATACAATCATGTGGCCCTGGTGCGTCTGGTGGGCAATGGAGATGAAGTCGTGCCACTCGGTATAGACGTGCTGGTGGGCCGTGATGCTGTAGTGGCGGCTGTCCCAGTAGGCCTGGAGTTCAACCATCGTACCGCGCCCGCCGTAGAGTTCGACGGGACAGCTCAACTGTTCGGCCAGCAGGGCCATGCGGTCGGCCCAATGGTGGAAGCCTTGCTCGAACTCCGCCCGACGAGGTACGAGGATATGGATGCGGCGCACCGTATTGATGGGAATCTGCGCGCGGTAGATAATCACCTGGCGCTCGGTGGAAGCCAGAAGGTCTGTGGAGAGTTTGCCGTAGAAGGTGTCCGTCAGTCGCGACTTCTGGTGGAGACCCAGCAGGAGGTCGGAGGCATTAAACTCCTTGAGCGTGTGCGAGATGCCGCTGACCACGTTGACCGACCAACGGCTGCGCGTAATCATGCGCACATTGGCAGCCGAGGCAATGCTCACGGCGCGCTCCAGCTGCTTCATGCCCTCCTCGCGGAGGTGGGGATTGTCCTCGAGGACCACGTTGAGGGCTGTCAGAGGAATGTTGCTGCTCGGCGTGCGCAGAACGAGGGCCGCATTGACGAGGGGAACGACCGTTTCGGGATTGCTCAGGGCCAGCAGGATGCGGTCCTCGCCCAGCGGCGAAGCATCGTCGCTCACGGCCTGGGCAGAACTCTGCGCCATGCGACGCGAGGTGTGCTCGGTGATGAACGAACTGGCCACGCACGACACGAGGATGAAGAGCATCGCGCCATTGAGCACATCCTCGTCGAGCAGGTGGCTGCCGTCGGGCAGAATGATGCGATAGCCCACAAGAACAACGGCCAGTGTGGCTGCCGCACGCGAATTGGTCAGGCCGAACATCAGTTGCCGCTCGGAGGGTTCCATGCGGAAAATCTTCTGTGTGGAGAAGGCGGCCAACCATTTGCTGGCACCGCCCACGCCTATCATCACGCCAGCGACGAGGAAGGTGGAAGGGTGCTCCACGAGGGCCACCACATTGATGAGCATGCCCACACCAATCAGGAAATAAGGAATAAAAAGCGCGTTGCCTACAAACTCAATATGATTCATCAGGGGAGAGGCGGGCGGGATGCTGCGGTTGAGCACGATACCTGCCAAGAAGGCTCCGAGGATGCCCTCCATCCCTACAAACTCCATGAGGCCAGCCCCAAGGAATACCAGAACGAGCACGAAGATGTACTGCACAACGCCGTCATCGTAGCGGCGGAAAAACCAACGGGCCAGGCGTGGGAATATCAAAATGATGAGCGCACCCAGCACCGTCACACGCCCCAACAGCCATATCCATTCGTTGGGCCCTACGTCCTCCTTGAACAAACCGCCCACCACGGCCAGTACGAGCAGAGTCAGCGTGTCGGCCACAATCGTGCCACCCACAGCGATACTCACGCATTTGCGGCGCGACAGACCATAGCGCAATACGATGGGGTAGGCCACCAGCGTGTGGCTGGCATACATCGCCGCCATCAGCACGGCTGCCGCGAGCCCGTAGCCCAGAATGGTGGTATTGGCCGCAAAACCAAAGAGCATGGGGAAGGCAAAGCCCAGCAGGCCAAGTGTCAGGGCGCGGCCCTGAATCTTCTTGACGTCCTGCATGTTCATCTCCAAGGAGGCTAGGAACATGATGTAGTAGAGCCCCACCTTGCCAAAGAGTTCGAAACTCCCGTCGCGGTCGAGGATATGGAAACCATGCGGTCCTATCAATACGCCCGCAAAAATCATCCCCACGATGGAGGGGATGCGCAGTCGCTCGAGCAACATCGGCGCAAAGAGGATGATGCTCAGGACGACAAAGAATATCCACGTCGGGTCGGTAACGGGCAGATAGGACATAGGGAATGCGTCTTATAATAATATAGGTATGGTATCCTAGGGAAGAATTGAGTATTCGGCAGGGATATTTTACATTGTGCTAGGTTTCCACATGCAAAGGAACGAAAAAACCGCCAATCTCCCCTACTAATCCATTGGAAAGTTATAATTTTGCAACGTATTCGGGAGCCCCAGGTGTATCTATATCGTATATACCATGGGGCAGTACCTATTTCTATATCCCCAAAACATTTCTATATCCCCAAAATAGCAACAACAAAATTTTCAAGCACTATGAATATTGCCATCGTTGGCGCCAGTGGCGCTGTGGGCCAGGAGTT
>CAMBWV010000230.1 GCA_945871755.1 uncultured Bacteroidales bacterium | reverse complement strand
GGGAATCCCTTCGGGCTTCCTGTTTCAACGCAGCCTTCGGCTGCTGGCTCGATAGTCGTTGCTCCCTAGTTTCAACGGGAACTTTCCAATATACCTATAAAAATATACCATGAGTAGAGTTCAACGTTTTGAGGATTTGGTGATATTTCAAAGCGCGAAGAAATTGTGCGTTGAGATATATCGCATATCTAGTCAGGACGTTTTCCGCTCAGATTATCGTTTTCAGCAACAGATAAGGGCTGCCGCTGGTTCTATCATGGATAATATTGCTGAGGGTTACGAGAGAGACGGTAACAAGGAACTGCTGAATTTCCTCTATATCGCGAAGGGTAGTTGCGGTGAAGTACGAAGCCAGCTAATCAGAGCAAAGGAGGTGGGGCACATAGACGAATCCACCTTTGTATATTTGTACAAAATGTGCATCGGCCTATCAAAGGGAATCTTGAGCTTCATTATGAGCATCAAATACTCCGACTTGGGTGGCCTGAAAAACAAAACCGAAGAGCCACTCCCCTTCTGAAACCACAACAAAAGGCTTCGTTGAAACCAGGGAGCGCAGCGACCGTTGAAACTTGAAACTAGCAGCCGCAGGCTGCGTTGAAACTAAGGGAGCGCAGTTCCCGCCAGCCAAGACTATCGAGCTAGCAGCCGAAGGCTGCGATGAAACCAGGGAGCGCAGCTCCCGTTGAAACTTGAAACTAGCAGCCGCAGGCTGCGTTGAACTAAGAGAGCGCAGCTCTCGTAATTCCAAGAACACATGCAAGAAATCATCCAATGGGTGTTGGAGAACTTGGACTACTGGGTCGTATTCCTTTTTATGGCCATTGAAAGTTCATTTATTCCCTTCCCTTCCGAAGTTATCGTGCCGCCTGCCGCTTGGTTAGCCATGACGGGCGACAAGATGAACATTTACCTTGTAGTCATCATTGCCACTTTGGGTGCCGACCTTGGCGCGCTCGTCAACTATTGGTTGGCCCGTTGGCTGGGCCGCCCCGTCATGTATAAGTTTGCCAACAGCCGGTTTGGTCATCTCTGTCTGCTCGACGAGAAGAAGATGGAAACGGCTGAGGAGTATTTCCGCAAACATGGCACTATCTCCACCCTTGTGGGCCGACTGGTGCCCGCCGTGCGCCAGCTCATCTCCATACCTGCCGGTATTGCCAAGATGAAGTTGGGACCCTTCCTCCTGTTTACCACTCTCGGCGCAGGCATTTGGAATACCGTGCTTGCCCTTATCGGTTGCGGCATTTTCTGGGCTCTTCCCGCTATCAAGACTCCCGCCGATGTGGCCGAAGTGGCAGGACGCTATAGCACCGAAATCGGTTGGACCATCTTCTTCATCGTGGCCGCCGTTGTGGTGTGGATGATTTACAAGAAATATGGAAACAAGATTAACATTGAGGAGTAAGCTGCTGCTTGCCCTCATCGCCCTTGCCGCCCCAGCCCCAGCACAAACAGCTACTGCGGTTGGGGCGGATTCGTTGCATACCGTGCGCCACGAGCAGTACTTCGGCATCGGTCGCACCAATAGCCTCGACACCTATCTCTCGCCCGTGGAATACGTGGGGCCTTCGCTCTTCCTCATGCACCGCACCGAACGAACGGCGCGATGGGGCAAGGAGCGTGTTGCTGTGCAAGCCACCTATTCGGGTTATGCCGCCCTGCCGCGCAGTAAGGCCGACGACGACCCCGCGATGGAAGCAGGCATAAATGCGGCCGTGGCCTGGCTGTACCGTTTCCGTCCCGTGGCCCGTTGGTCTTTCGCCTTGGGCGGGATGGCCGAGGCCGAGAGCGGTTTTACCTACCTTGTGCGCGGCGGCAATAACCCCGCGCAGGGTCGTTTGGGGCTTCATCTGGGCGCGACGGGCCGTGTTGTGCGCCCCTTCCGCGTAGGGCGGCAATGGTGGGAGGCCCGTGCCCAGGTCGATGTCCCTCTTGTTGGCGCCATGTTCACGCCCAACTACGGACAGAGCTACTACGAGATTTTCAGCCTCGGGCATTACGACAAAAACGTCCGTGCCACCCATCCCTGGAATGCTCCCAGCGCGCGCCTGACCGCCACGCTCACTGTGCCGCTCTGGGGTGCCCACCTCAGTATCGGCTATAACGGCGAAGCCCGCCAAAGCCACGTCAATCATCTTAAGCACCACACATGGAATCATCACTTCATCATCGGCTACGTACGCACGCTGCGTCTGTTGCGCTGAGCCTGCTGATCGCCTGCGGGGTACTCCTGAGCAGTTGCATCACCGAAGACCTGCCCGCAGCCACGCGCCAAGGCACCTTCCAAGCCTGCTGGCAATCCCTCGACGAGCACTACTGCTTTTTTGGGGAGAAGGCCGATGCTTATGGTTTGGACTGGGACGCCGTGTATGCCCAGAACGCCCCCGCCGTGCACGAGACGATGACCGACAAACAGTTGTTTGAAGTCCTGGCTGGTATGTGCTATGAACTGCGCGACGGCCACGTCAACCTCTATGCTGCCCACGATGTGGCGCGCTACGGACGGTGGTTTGACGACTATCCCGCCAACTACGCCGACACGCTCGAGCGCATCTATTTGGGCCGCACCGAAGACTATCAGACTGCGGCTGGCCTGCGCTATCGCATCCTCGACGACAATATCGGCTATGTGCGTTGCGCCACGTTTGAGACAGGTTTTGGCAGTGGCAATCTCCACGAACTCATGCGCGCGCTGGCACTTTGCGATGGCCTGATTATCGATGTCAGGAGCAATGGCGGCGGCATGCTCACGGCGGCGCAGAAACTGGCCTCCGTCTTCCTCGACACGAAAACCCTCGTGGGCTACGTGCGCCACAAGACGGGGCGCGCTCACGATGCTTTCTCGTCGCCCGAACCCATTTACATCGAACCCTTCGAGGGGCTGCGCTGGACCAAACCCGCAGTTATTCTCACCAATCGTCGCACCTACAGTGCCGCCAATGCCTTCGTGGCCTATCTGAAGGGTAGGGCAGGCATCACGGTGGTGGGCGACGTGACAGGCGGCGGTTCGGGCATGCCCCTCTCGACCGAGTTGCCCAACGGATGGACCCTCCGCTTCTCCGCCTGTCCGATGTACGATGCCCAGATGCGGCTCACCGAAGAAGGCATTGCCCCCGATGTCCACCAAGACCTGGCCCCCGATGCCCTACAAACGGGCCGCGATGACATCATCGAGCGCGCCCGTGCCCTTCTCCGCCAATCGGCCGGCCGCTAGGAGTTTGTACTCATTGCAAGGCAATGTACCGCACGTTGCTTGCAACGTGTGGCTCAGCGGAGGGAGATAATAATAATAGGT
>CAMBWV010000229.1 GCA_945871755.1 uncultured Bacteroidales bacterium | reverse complement strand
GCGCAGAACAACATCAAGAGCATTGAGTGCGTAGAGTTCCCCGAACTCGGCATGGAAGCCGTATGGAAGATTGAAGTAGAAGACTTCCCCGCCTTCATCCTAGTAGATGACAAGGGCAACGACTTCTTCCAGCAGATTCAACCGCTCTGCTGCAAGAGCTAATCGCCCAATCCCGATAAAAGACCACAAAGAAGGGGCCGCACCAACAAGCTGCGGCCCCTTCTTCTTGTTCGCCCAGCATGGGCATACTCTAACGGGTGCAAGTCCCTAAGCCGCCCTGATAACGGGAAGGCTACAGCCAAAGACAAGGGTGTCCGTGGCGACGCGGAATCTGAAGGAAGTCGGCGGCAAACATCTGCTCTGACGGACAGAAACATGATATAAGGCCGGTGCAAGTGAGGTGAGTCTGCAAGAGAAGACAAAGCCCGATAGTTATCCGGAACTTGCAAAGGTAAATCATGCAGAGATAAGATGGAAAGAGTATGCTCTTAACTGGGGAGGTCTCACGGACGTGGCAACCCGACAAGTCATACGACACTCGGAGCCGTGGAGTAAAGCTTGCCGTGAGAAGTCAGCAGAGGTCATAGTACCCATGGAAAAAATGGGGAAGGACCGAACCTTATTGAAACAAGTTTACCAATAAAGATTACTCTATGAAGGAAAGAATGCAGAATACAGGCGCGAATGCGCATGGCTGCCCACAAAGAGATAGGACGGCATCCGAAGGGTATGTGGGAGTGCAGACCTACATGGAGATAGTCGAGGGCGAACTTGTGGAATCGCACTTTGGGGTGAATGACCTCATGGAACAGATAATCGACATCGCCAACCTACGAACCGCCTACAAGCAAGTAGTGCGGAATAAGGGCAAAGGCGGAGTCGATGGGATGGATGTCAAGGAGTTACTCACTTGGTGTCAGTCCCATATCGAAGACCTGAGGCAGTCTCTCATGGACGGGACATTTGTCCCCAATCCAGTAAGGCGCGTAGAAATTCCGAAAGACAACGGCAAGAAACGTCTGTTAGGCATCCCCACGGTGATAGACCGCATGGTGCAGCAGGCCATCAGCCAAGTCCTTTCGCGTATCTACGAACCGCAATTCAGTCGTACGAGTTACGGCTTCCGACCGAAACGAGGAGCACATGATGCACTACGGGAAGCGAGGAAGAACGTGACCGAAGGCTACAAGTATGCCGTGGGCATCGACTTGGAGCGTTTCTTCGACACCGTGAACCAAAGCAAACTGATAGAGGTGCTGAGCCGCACGATAAAGGACGGCCGCGTGGTATCTCTGATACACAAATACCTCCGCAGCGGCGTGATGGTACACGGAGTATTGCAGCCAACGGAAGAGGGCACACCGCAAGGTGGGCCACTCAGCCCATTGCTAAGCAATATCATGTTGAATGAACTCGACAAGGAACTTGAAAGAAGAGGACATCGTTTCGTCCGCTACGCGGATGACAGCATCATCTTCTGCAAGAGTAAACGAGCCGCCCAACGCGTCAGCGAATCCATCACGGACTTCATCGAGAAGAAACTTTATTTGAAGGTGAATCGCGAGAAGACAGAAGTGGGGAGTATCATTGGAATGAAATACCTCGGTTACTCGTTTCGTATTATGCGTGGGGAGTGCCGACTGACGGTACATTCCAAGACATACGACAAACTGCGTAAGAAACTGAAAGAGGCTACCAAGCGGAGTAATGGGATGGGGTATCAATCCCGCAAGGAAAAGATGCACCAAATCATCCGTGGATGGATAACCTACTTTCAGTTGGCAGACATGCAAACGCGACTGAAAGAGATTGATGAATGGCTACGCCGCCGTTACCGTATGTGTATATGGAAGTCCTGGAAGAAATGCTGCACGAAGGTGAAGAACCTCATCAAATGCGGCATTGCAGAATGGCAAGCCTACGAATGGGGTAACAGCAGCAAGAAGTATTGGCGAGTGGCCGAAAGTCCGATATTACATCGGGCCATTGGCAACGACGCATTACGGAAGCAAGGTTGGCCATGTCTGATGGACTATCATCGTTTAATAGTCCGCGTGCAATGATAAGGAACCGCCGTATGCCGAACGGCACGTACGGTGGTGTGAGAGGTCGGTAAACGTGAAAGTAGGAGATAAACGCCTATGATTAGCGTTTACCTCCTACTCGATTTTCGTGGAGAATGATCGCTTCCATTCTCTCCCATCCTCCAAAAATAAAAAATAAATCTTTGGAATTATAGTTTGATGTGTCGTACAGCGGATTTTTGCTGCTTTGTTTGGTGTTGGCATTGCGGGATTGCATTGATAAGGTTGTTGTGCTTACTGAATCAGGTTCTTTGAATTTCACGCTAAAATTACGCATAGTTTACGCAGAATTGCTGGAAAGAAGTGCATTCGTCAATTCGTCTGCCAAGTTGTTATCCGTGACTTTTATCACATTGTCTTCTTCGGAAGTATAGCCAAGCGCATTGATTGCTCCATACCATACTATAGTCTTGTCTATAATAGTCGTGCATAGCGACAAGGTTGGGATAATCTTTATGGATAATCCTTTACGTTGCAGATATTCAGTTTGTTCGTTGGCGGTATGGGTGAGGACGAGTACTTCAATTCCTTGACTTGACAAATTCATTAAATATTCCACAAGGCTATTTCGCTCTGCGTTATACAATTTGGGAGAGGATAGCACTACGGAGTGCTTGGCTGCTCCGAGGTCTGTTTTGTATGGCCGGAAGTATGTCTTACCATTGAATATCTGTCCTTCGTTTATTGAGAACTCTATGTCATTCACATTGTCAAATAGTGTTGGTTGGCCTTTGATGATGGTCTTATAACCTATAGACGCATAGCCTTTCAGCCGTTTTCTGTACATACTGTCGCAGACAGGTTCGTGGATGTCTATATAGTCATAGATGCGTACATCCTTCTTCCCTTCATTCTCTCGATGCAGTCGTCCTGCATACTGAGCGACGAGTCCTTTCCATGAGATTGGCAATGCAAGAAATAGCGTGTCCAAACGAGGATAGTCAAAGCCTTCTCCAACATATTTGCCTGTAGCCACAATTACTAAAGGCTCCGATGGCGAGATTGCTTGTAATCGCAGCAAGGCCTCTCGTTTTTCTTTTGTTGAGCCAGAACCTGTCAAGGTAATCACATTTGGGATGGTATTTCTTAATTCCTCTGCCAATAAAGTCACGTGCGAGGTTCTGTTTGTAAGGATGATTGGTGTGCGTCCAGCATCAACTACTTTACAAATATCTTTCACGATGAGGTCATTTCGCACAGTATCTTCAGAAAGCGA
>CAMBWV010000228.1 GCA_945871755.1 uncultured Bacteroidales bacterium | reverse complement strand
CCATTGTCTCCGCTATTGACTTATTGGAATCCGTTGGGGTGAAGATTATTGAAATTGATCACGACAGATCTTTCTCTGGCACTTGCAACGAGGCAGGTGGGTTACCTGTTATTGTGGTCAACAAGAATTTGTGTTCTGAACGCAAGCGTCTTACCATTTTCCACGAATTGGGTCATCTTCTGATGCACTGTGCTGACGGGGTTGACAAGGAGAAGATGTGTAACGTGTTTGCAAACGAGGTGTTGATACCATCTGATAAGTTCAAGAATCTGATTGGTGAGTCCCGTCACGATATTTCCTTGGTCGAGCTACAGGCCATTCAGCGTGAATACGGTATTTCTGTTGATGCCCTTATGGTAAAGGCGGCACAACTGAATATCATTACAGAGAGACGCTTTACTTCTTACCATAAAAAGAAGAATGCTTTGCCTTCTTTCAAGGAGGCTGTAGAACAAAGCCTCTATCCAATGGAGAATACCTTCCGCTTTGAGCGTTTGGTCTATCGTGCGCTTGCCAGTGAGGTTATCTCATTTTCCAAAGCAGCAGCATTATTGGACAAATCTGTCAATGAAGTCCGCGACACGCTCAATCTGATGTAAGTATGGAGATTGTCATTAATGACACAAATATCTTGATAGACCTTTATAATGCAGGATTGCTACCGTATTGCAAGAAACTTAATCTCGACTTTCGTACATTGGATGTCGTTATCAACGAGATTGAAGATTCTGAACAGCATACAGCAGTACAAAGCATTATTGACGAGGGAACTCTGTCCGTCTATTCTCTCTCTGGCAAGCAGGTAGGAACTGTTTTCCAAAAGGTTGCTGAATACAATGGTGTTTGTAATCTGTCCGTGGAAGACATTTCCGTCATGGTTTATGCCATAGACAATAATTGTCGTTTACTGACCGGTGACAAGAAGTTAAAGGATAAGGCTACGCTTGAAAACGTAAAAGTATCTGGTATTTTATTCCTCACCGATATGCTGACAAAGGAGTCTGTTGTTGACTGTGGTGAAATGATTGTCGCCCTAGAACGTCTTCTGAGCTCAAATAACCGTCTCCCAAAGAAACTTATCAAAGAAAGAATTGAAACTCTAAAACGCCAGACCGCACTTTAGTTCACTTCCTGACTTCATCAATGCGTCACCCAAATCAAGATCCGCCGTTGTTGAGGTCAAAAAGAGGTTTGATGGCAAGGTGCTTCTCTGTGAGGAAAAGGGTTCTGGTAAGGTGGGTCGGCGCAGAACGCCCGCATAGTCCAACGCTGCTCGGGAGTCCCTACTCCGTAGCAATCAATTTGCGGGTCAGATAGCGCACGGGGTACCAGGCTGTTGTGAAACCTACGGTGAGGACTGTGGCTAGTACTAGCAGTACATCCGTCAGGCTGATGCTTACGGGATAGGCTTCTACGATGAAGTTGCCGCTATTGCCGAAGCGCAGGAGGCCGAACTCCATCTGTAGCCAGCAGAGGAGCAAGCCCAGGAGGATGCCCGCCACGGCTCCGATGGCGGTAATCATGCGGCTCTCGTGGAGGAAAATGCGCACAACGGTGCGCTGCGGAGCGCCTAGGTGGCGCAGGGTTTCGATGTCGTCGCGCTTGTCGATGATGAGCATGGCCACGGAACCGATAATATTGAAACTGGCCACGAGAACGATGAACGTCAGGAAGAGGTAGGCCATGGATTTCTCAATCTGCATGATGCGGAAGGTTTCGGCGTGCTGTTCGTAGCGGTCGCGCACGGTGAAGCGTCCCTGAGCAAGGTCTTGCAGTTCGGCCTTTGCGCGGTCAACGTCTGTGCCAGCCTTGAGCGCAAGGGCCACGGAGGAAACGCGGTTGGGCTGTTCGAAGAGTTCGCGAGCGAAACGGATGGAGGTGATGAGGTAGTTGTCGTCGTAGGTGCGCTGATGCACTTGGAAGAACACCTCGGGCGACTGAATGTCGAGCACGTTGAAACTCTCCATCGGGTTCGTCAGGTTGATGCGCTCACCGCCGCGGGGCGCGCAGATGGGCATGGTGCCGTAGGCGATGGCGCCGAACTGCTGCGTCAGGCCGATGCTGGGCACACCGTATTCTACTTCTGCGGCGTGGGTGAGGAAGCGGCCGGGACCTGTGCCTGTGGTGGTGATGCTCTCGATATTAGACACCTCGGCGAAATGGTCGTCCACGCCCTTGACATTGATAATCACGGGGCGGCCCACAAAGAGCACCATGGCCTGCTCCTCCAAGCAGTCGGAGAAGGCCTGCACACTCTTGTGGCGGCGCAGGCGATTGAGCACCTCGTCGTCGGCATTGACAAACTTGCCCGCTACTGGGCGCACCTCCAACTCGGGGTCGAAATGGGTGTAGAGCCCGCCGATGAGTTCCCTGAAGCCGTTGAACACGCTCAGCGTGCAGAGCAGGGCCATTGTAGCAAAGGCTACCCCGAATGCCGAGATAGCCGAAATGATATTGATGGCGTTGTGGCTCTTCTTGGAGAAGAGGTAGCGCCGCGAGATGAAGAAGGGAAGGGACACGGAGGGTGAGCGTTTGAGAATGACCCACTGCTGGGATGGCGTAGAGGCTTGGGAGATACACCTATTATATATATAGGAGCGATGCTTACAAAGAATGATATACCTATAATATATATAGGCGTGCGCTACTTCTTCAGCAGTTCGTCAATGTGGTCAATGTAGTCGAGCGAATCGTCGATGAAGAATTTCAGTTCGGGGATGATGCGCAACTGATAGCGCAGGCGACGGCCCAACTCGTAGCGCAGTTCGCGCACATTGCCGTTGATATTCTCGAGGATTTCGGCCGAACGCTCCGATGGGAAGATGCTGAGATAGCCGCGGCACACGCTGAGGTCGGGGCTGATACGTACGGCGCTGACCGACACGAGTACGCCATGAAGGCTGGCCGTTTGTTTCTGGAATATATCGCTCAGTTCCTTCTGGATGAGGCGCGAGATTTTCTGTTGTCTGGTGGTATCCATTCGATGAGTATGAAGGGTGAATAATGATGGGGCAAGCGGGCCGCCACAGAGGATTCGGAGGCTATTAAAGCCGTTTACCCACCGCAAAATTAGGCATTTCCCACTGATTAAACAATATTTTTAGTACTTTTGCCGTGCAGAAAGACAATCGCACTGGCGGAACGTCACGATTGCTCCTTCCAAGTATTGACCAATAGGAGGCTGGGCCGCTCGGCTTTCGGGCCACCCCGACCTCCGCAAAGCATCTTTCCTATGAATCAGACGAACGAAACGCTCGACATCAGCGTATTGATACTCTTCTTCAACCGAGCCGATGTGCTCGAAC
>CAMBWV010000227.1 GCA_945871755.1 uncultured Bacteroidales bacterium | reverse complement strand
GTGGTGGCGGGGCCCGTCATTAGGATGTGGTTGTCGGTTTCGCGCAGGGTGATGTCTAGGTCGCCGCCGTCCATGCGTATGATGCTGTGGCGGCTGGCGCGCTCGGTGATGAAGGCTGCTGTGGCTGTAGCGCAGGCGCCTGTGCCGCAAGCCTGCGTGATGCCCGAGCCGCGCTCCCAGACGCGCATTCGCAGCACAGAGGTGTCGCTGGCGGAGAGCACTTGTACGAACTCCACGTTTGTGCGCTGGGGAAAGAGGGGGTGGCATTCGATGAGCGGGCCTATTTCGTCGAGTTTCACCTCGCCGAGGTCTTCGCAGAAGAATACCACGTGGGGATTGCCCATGCAGACGTAGGTGCCGCGCCACGACTGGCCGTTCACCTGCAATTCGATGCCCGCCAGGTCGCCCGTGGGCGTGCTGACCTGTTCGCGGTTTTGGAGGAGCGGCTCGCCCATATCCACGGTGACGGCTTCGGGATGGTCAATGCCGCTAATGTGCTTGATGCCCGAGAGAGTTTCGAGGGTGATGGCCGTGCGGTCTGTCAGTCCGTGCTCATAGACATAGCGGCCTACGCAGCGGCTGCCGTTGCCACACATCATGGCCTCCGAACCATCGGCATTGAAGATGCGCATACGGAAGTCGGCCACCTCGCTGCGGCTGACCAGAATCAGGCCGTCGGAACCGATGCCCGTGTGCGGACGGCTCCAACGGATAGCCGCCTCGGCAGGATTGGGGATGGGGAAGCGGTCGGTGTTCTCGTAGTTGTAGTCAGGGCCGAGCCCTTCCATGTTGGTAAAGTCTATCATTTTTGAAGGGCTGCTTGAATAAACGACATAAAGAGGGGATGGGGATGGAGGACGGTGCTCTGGTATTCGGGATGGAACTGCGTGCCGACGAACCAGCGCAGCGTGGGAATCTCAACGATTTCGACGAGGCCCGCCTGCGGATGGCGACCCACGCACTGCATGCCCTTGGCCTCGTACTGCTCGATGTAGGAATTGTTGAACTCGTAGCGGTGGCGGTGACGCTCGCGCACAGCGTTGGTGCCGTAGATGGCGGCCACGCGCGAGCCTTCGCGCAACTGGCAGTCGTAGGCGCCGAGGCGCATCGTGCCGCCCATGTTGGAGATGGTCTTCTGGTCCTCCATCATGTCGATGACATTGTGGGGCGTGTGGGGGTCCATCTCGCTGCTGTTGGCATCGGCCAGGCCGAGAACGTTGCGCGCAAATTCGATGACCATCATCTGCATGCCCAGACAGATTCCGAAGCAGGGCACATCGTGGGTGCGGGCATATTCCACGGCGAGAATCTTGCCCTCCGTGCCGCGCTGTCCGAAGCCCGGGCAGATGACGAGGCCGTCCATCGGCTGGAGTTTCTCTTCAAGGTTTTCGCGGGTGAGGAACTCGGAATTGACAAACGTTATCTGCACCTTGCGGTGGTGGTAGGTGGCGGCGTGCGAGAGGCTCTCGTTAATACTCTTGTAGGCATCTTGCAGGTCGTACTTGCCCACCAGCCCGATGCGCACCACCTCCGTGGCCGAGCCGCGCAGTTCGAGGAAGTGACGCCAAGGACCGAGTTCGGGCGTCTCGCCCACGGGCAGCCCCATCTTGCGCATGATGGCACTGTCCAGGCCTTGCCGCTGCATATTGACGGGCACCTCGTAGATGCTGGGCAGGTCCTCGCTCTGAATGACGCATTCCAGATCGACATTGCAGAAGCCCGCCACCTTCATGCGCATGTGGTCGTCGAGGTGCTTCTCGGTGCGGAGCACGAGCACGTCGGGCTGGATGCCGTTGCTGAGCATCTCCTTGACAGAATGCTGGGTGGGCTTGGTCTTGAGTTCGTCGGCCGCGCGGAGATAGGGCACGTAGGTGAGGTGTACGCTCACGGCGTCGCGACCGAGTTCCCATTTGAGTTGTCGGATGGCTTCAAGGAAGGGCGCGCTTTCGATGTCGCCGATGGTGCCGCCGATTTCGGTGATGACGAAGTCGTACTGGCCCGTTTCGCCGAGGTGCTTCACGCACTGCTTGATTTCGTCGGTGATGTGGGGCACGACCTGAATGGTCTTGCCGAGGTAGTCGCCGCGGCGCTCCTTGTCGATGACGGATTTGTAGATGCGGCCCGTGGTCATGCTGTTTTCGCGGGTGGTCTGTATGCCCGTGAAGCGTTCGTAGTGGCCGAGGTCGAGGTCGGTCTCCATGCCATCAACGGTGACGTAGCACTCACCGTGCTCGTAGGGATTGAGGGTGCCAGGGTCGATATTGATATAGGGGTCAAACTTCTGGATGGTAATCTTGTAGCCGCGTGCTTGCAGCAGTTTACCGATGGAGGCCGAAATGATGCCTTTGCCTAGCGACGATACTACGCCGCCTGTTACGAAGATGTATTTTGCCATGGTGGATTTATTTCTGGTTTTTCTGGTTTTTCTGGTTTTCTGGATTTTCTGGATTTTCTAGATTTTCTAGATTTTCTAGATTTTCTAGAGATTCTAGATTTTCTAGAGATTCATCTCCTCTTCCACATAAGCCATAAAAGCGCGGTTGAGCATTCGCAGGCCGCCGGGCGTGGGATAGTCGCCTGTGAAGTACCAGTCGCCTGGGTGGTTCGGGCAGGAGCGGTGCAGGCCCTCCACGGTCTGGAAGATGAGTGTGACGGGGGTGGTGATGCCTTCGGGCGTGAGGAGTTGGGCAATTTTGGCCGAGATTTCCTCGTCGCTGAAGGGTGCGTAGATTTCCTTGACGTAGTTTTCGTCGGTGCAGCCGTTGGCCGCCTTGATTTTCTCATAGACCTGACGGACAATGCTGCCCATACCGCGCTCTTCGAGGAGGGCGAGGGCAGCCTTGAAGGCGATGAACTGGTCCATGCTCGACATATCGATGCCGTAGTAGTCGGGGTAGCGAATCTGCGGGGCCGAGGAGACGATAATCATGCGGCGCGGGTGCAGGCGGTCGAGGATGCGGATGATGCTCTGGCGGAGGGTCGTTCCGCGCACGATGCTGTCGTCGATGATGACGAGGTTGTCCACGCCCGCCTCTAGGCTGCCGTAGGTCACGTCATATACGTGGGCGGCTAGGTCGGCGCGGCTGTTGCCCTCGGCAATGAAGGTGCGGAGTTTGATGTCCTTGATGGCCACCTTCTCACTGCGCACCCGCATACTCAGGATATGTTCAATCTCCTGTTCGCTGCCCTGCTCGTGAACCAGTTTGCGCAGGCGGTCGCGCTTCAGGCCGTTGAGGTAGATGTCCAGTCCTTCGACCAAGCCGAAGAAGGCCACCTCGGCCGTATTGGGAATGTAGGAAACCACGGTGTGCTCG
>CAMBWV010000226.1 GCA_945871755.1 uncultured Bacteroidales bacterium | reverse complement strand
ACCAAGCTCGAGAAGATTATCACCCAGAAGTACATCGCCCTCTTCCCCCTCTCCACCGAGGCTTGGGCAGAGATGCGTCGTACGGGCTATCCCAAGGTATTCCCCGTGCTGAATGCTGACGATGGTGATGGCTCTATTGAGCAGGGCGAAATGATTCGCCGTATTCCTTGGAAGGCCACCGACCCCATTGCTAAGGAGCGCATCAAGGCTTCTGGCCTTCCCGCTCTCGGCGGTCCCGACCTTCAGTCCACCCGCCTCTGGTGGGATGTAAATGCTCCCAACTTCTAACAAAAGAATCCCCTATTCCGAGTGCTGATTGCGCTCGGAATAGGGGATAACATAGAGAAAAACTAAGCGCAAAGCATAATAAAACCCTAAAATCAATCTAACCATGAAAAAGACTACACTAGCTGGTCTGGCCATGCTGATGCTGGCCACCACAGGAACTCCTGCCATGGCGCAGGACGCAGTGTACGACTTCTCGGGCTTTACCGACAGCGGTTTGCTCGAATTGTTCTACAACGCCCTCCAGCAGGGCCGCAAGTACCCCACCAAGGCTGAGTTTGAGGCTGCTGGTATTCAGGAGTCCGACCTTGCCTTCGTGCGTTCCCACGTACGTCGCGCCAACATCATGTCGCGCGAGGACCGTCTCGTTTCCTCCACCACGCAGGACCGCAACCTCTGGATGAACATTCCTATGGACGTAGGTTCGGGCGGTGCTGCTGGTTATCCTGGCACTAAGTTCACCTCCGACGTATTCTCCATGTGGCAGTACACCAACCTCTTCGGTTCGTGGAACCACTCCATCTTCCAGGCTCCGGGCTGCTGGGTCGATGCTGCCCACCGCAACGGTACGGACATCTTCTCGGGTATCAAGTTCTTTGAGAGTTGGACCGCAGGTAGCGGCGACAAGGCATACTCCGCCCTTATCACGCAGAAGGAATCGGACGGCTCCTTCAAGTACGTAGAGCCAATGATTAACTGCCTCATGTTCTTCGGTAGCGATGGTATCAACTACAACTGGGAGGACAACAGCTTCGGCAATGCCGACATCACTGCCTTCCACAAGGCCCTCTACAAGAAGGCTGCAGAACAGGGCTTCACCAACTTCCACGCTGGTATCTATACGGCCAATAGTTCGCTGTCTGCCGCAAACGCCAACGCCCTCTTCGGCAATGCCCAAGGCCGCACCTTCGACCTCATGCTCAACTATTCTGGCGGCGACTTCACCAGCTCGGGCGCAATGACTATGTCTGTAAATACAGCAAAGCAATACATGAACACCGTGGAAGGTCTATACACTGGCGTATGGTTCGTAAGTATGGACCGCAGCTGGAAGAACCTCAACATCTGCAAGGATATCAACGTCTGCCTCTGGGGTGAGCACGGCCAGAGCCGCTTCATGAGCTACAACACGGGCGATGGTGCTTACGACACCCAGAAGAACTACCAGTACCTCCTTGAGCGCGGATTCTCTGGCGGTAACCGCAACCCGGCCAACCGTCCTGCCGTTTCCAACTCTGGCAACAACTGGGAGCGCACCGCCGAAAAATTGCCTCTCCAGACCTTCTGCGGCCTTGCCAGCTTCATCCCCGAGCGTTCGGCCATCCAGGGCAACCTCCCCTTCGGCACTCACTTCACCCTTGGCAACGGTTCTCAGTACTCCTACAAGGGCAAGAAGACCGCAGGTTCTTGGTACAACATGGGTGCTCAGGACCTCGTGCCCACCTATCGTTGGTTAGTATATAAGACGGGTACTACCACCGTCACCACCGACGTGATGCCCAACTACACCCACGAAGATGCTTACACGGGTGGTTCTTGTATTCAGTTGACGGGTACGCCCGTGGCCGACGGTACCGACATCATCCTCTACAAGACCAACCTCAAGGTCAGCGGCAGCGCACCCTACGTACGCCTCGCTGTCAAGGATGGTAAGGAAGGTGCCACGCCCACTCTCCTCTCTGTTATCATCAAGAAGAAGGGTAGCAACAACTGGATTGAAGTGCCCTACGGCAGCACCTCTGGTCAGACTTGGGAAGAGAAGAAGCTGGATATCTCTGGCCTCAATACGGGCGATGTCATCGAACGCATCGGCCTCCGCGTGAAGGGCCAGCAGGCTGGCTACAGCCTCTATGTTGGTAAACTCGAAATCAACGATGACAGCAAGGTTATCCCCGCCGAAGTCAAGGACCTCGTAGTCGAAGTAAAGAATGAAACCAAGACATCTATGTCTGCCAAGCTCCACTGGAACGTAGCAGCCGAAGCACAAGAGCGTGCCGCTTGGGGTCTCCTCTACAACGACGAAGCCAACATCGACCACTTCGAAATCCTCTACAAGAACGGCGAAAACGGCCGCGTATCTGAAGTAGGCCGCACCAGCTCTTGGGCTACCTTCATCGGCGACATCCTCTTTGAAGGCGAAGCCGACAAGCCCTACATCGGTGTGCGCAGTGTTTCTACCGACCTCAAGACCTATTCCACCATTCAGTGGGTGAAGGTGAACCGTGGTGACTATAGCACTCTGCCCGAACGTCAGAGCAACGGCGAATACGGCGAAAGCTGCATGGACCCCGCTTGCGAAGGTGCTGACATTGCACGCCAGCAGCGCTACGTGACCTCCGTTACTACTACGGGTGCTACTGAAAACCTCAACTATAGTGCCAGCGGTCCCGTGGCCGACGGTAGCCAGTATGCCGATGCAACGGACCACACGCTCAAGGTAGCCCAGGGCCAGACCGTCACCATGAACATCAAGTGTGCCGACCAAGGCGATGGTCTGAAGTGGTGCTTCCTCGGTGGATGGATGGACCTCAACGGCAGCGGCGACTTCGACAAGCCCCTCCCCGTACAGCGTACCGCAGATGAAATTGCAGCTGGTAAGACAGAGACCGACCCCCAAGGCGAGCGCATATTCTTCGCTGGTAAGATTCGTAAAGCTACTCCCGAGTTCCAGAGTGCAGAAGGTGTCACCTTCACTTTCCAGATCCCTTCTGATGCTACTCCGGGCAAGAGCCGTCTGCGTATCGTCTTCTCCGATGCATGGTTTGCTGGTATGTTCAACCCCGTAGGTCAGCACGCCAAGGGCTTCACCATCGACTTCAACGTGGAAATCACGGGTAGCAACCCCGGCCGCGTAGTTGTTGATACCCGCGATCAGGGTGTAGCCGATGAACCCGAAGGCCTCGTTGGTGTTCCCGATGGCATCCAGACCGTAGAGGGCGGTGTCAGCCAGGCAGTTCTCGATGGCAGCAACCTCAACCTCCAGAATGTGGAGAAGGCTTGGATTTACAATGCCGAAGGTAAGTTCATCCAGTTCGTACAGGGTGG
>CAMBWV010000225.1 GCA_945871755.1 uncultured Bacteroidales bacterium | reverse complement strand
CCTATCTTTGCACCCGAAAACAAAACGGTACCCTGACCGAGTGGCTAGGTAGCGGTCTGCAAAACCGTGTACAGCAGTTCGAATCTGCTGGGTACCTCACTCACGAGAGAGCGCATCACCAACTCGGCGATGTGCTCTCTTTTCGTATATCTGCCAACTGTATTATCTCAATATTACTATTGTAGCAATGAAGCACTACATTCGATTGGACGGCCTACGCGGTATTGCAGCCCTTGTCGTTGTTTGGTTTCACCTCTTTGAGGGTTTCGCAACGAGTTCGATAGACCAGCGATGCAACCATGGCTATTTGGCTGTGGACTTCTTCTTTCTGCTCTCGGGTTTCGTCCTTTCGTATGCTTACGATGGACGGCTGCGAAGCATATCCGCAGCGCAACGGTTGTCGTTTGGCAGTTTCCTGCGCCGAAGAATTATCCGATTGCATCCTATGTTGCTGCTGGGTCTGGTCTGGGGTGCTGTTGCATTCGTCCTGCAAGGGAGTGTGCAATGGGACGGCACGGCCGTTTCCAGCATTTGCGTAATCATTGCCCTGCTCACAAGCCTGGTGCTCATCCCCGCTTGGCCAGGCTGTCCGACAGAGGTGCGTGGCAATGGCGAGATGTTTCCCCTCAACGGGCCGATGTGGTCGCTTTTCTTTGAATACATTGCCTCTATATTATATGGTGTGGTGCTGCATCGGCTGAGCACGAAGTTTTTGCGCGTACTGACATTGATTTTTGCAGGCGGGCTGGGTGCGTTTGCGCTCTGCAATCTCTCGGGCACCTATAATATTGGTGTGGGATGGACGTTGGCAGATTTGAACTTCCCTGGAGGTTTACTGCGCGTGCTTTTCTCGTTTACCATGGGTATGTACTTGCAGCGCACCACAGGCACAGAGGGCCGCCGCCTGCCGTTCATCGTCTGCGCCGCCCTATTGGTCGGTTTATTGATAGTGCCCTACCCTGGCGCGGAAGTCAATGTACTGAATGGTTTCTACGACCTCATGTGTGTGCTAGTGGTTTTCCCATTGATTATCCGTGGAGCCGTCAAGGCCCAGAGCGCAGGCAACGCATTGGAAACGTCCATCTGCCGCTGGCTAGGCAATATTTCCTATCCGCTTTATATTATCCACTACCCGTCGATGTACCTTTTCTATGCTTACCTGTGGGGACAGGAGCAGCAGCCTTCGTTCAGCGATGTGTGGCCACTGGCTGTAGGACTTTTCCTGGGGAATATCCTGCTCGCCCATTTGTGTTATACGTTCTATGATGCCCCTGTCAGAAGATGGCTGAACCGAATAAAACAGCAACAAACTTGTCAACAATAGTAGCCCCTTGTACTCCCGCAGGCGGTGCGCTCGGCATCTTGCGCGTGAGCGGTCCTGAAGCCATTCAGAAAACCAGTTCTCTTTTCCATCCCGTGAGCGGAGCACCGCTGACGGAGCGCCCAGGCTATAGCCTTATCTTTGGCCATCTGATGGATGGCGATGAGGTGCTGGACGAAGTAATGGTGAGTGTTTTCCGCGCGCCCCACTCCTTCACAGGCGAGGACGTGGTGGAAATCTCCTGCCACGGTTCACAGTACATCATCCACCGCGCCTTGCAACTGCTGATAGCCGCGGGCTGCGTGATGGCACGCCCTGGAGAATTTACGCAACGCGCATTTCTCAACGGCAAGCTGGACCTCGCGCGTGCAGAAGCCGTAGCCGATTTGATTGCGGCGCAGAATGCAGCCCAGCATCGGGTAGCCCTATCGCAAATGCGGGGAGGTATCTCTCGGAAATTGGCCGACCTCCGCGAAAAACTGCTTCACCTGACCACCCTCCTTGAACTGGAGTTGGATTTCTCAGACCACGAAGAACTTGAATTTGCCGACCGCACAGAAATACAGCAAGTTGCCAACGACATTGCCAATGAGATTGCTCGCCTTACGGATTCCTTCGCCGCTGGCAATGCCATCAAAAACGGCATTCCCGTTGCCATCATCGGTGCACCCAACGTAGGAAAATCTACCCTACTAAACCAACTTCTGCAAGACGACAAGGCCATCGTCTCCGACATTCAAGGCACCACCCGCGACACGATTGAGGACACCTTCGTGCTAGATGGCACACTCTTCCGCCTCATCGACACCGCTGGCATCCGCCACACCGAAGACCGCATTGAGAAACTGGGCATAGAGCGAAGCCTAGCCGCAGCTGCACGTGCCCAAATCATCATTCTCATGAACGAACCGGGCGTACCCTTCCCCGAGATTTCCACTCGCGAAGACCAAACCATCATCCGCCTGACCAACAAGACGCCCGAGTTTCAAGCCATCAACGGCACGGGCCTCACCTGGTTGCACGAGCAACTCCTCAAAGCGTCCCCCGTCCGCCAAAACAATGATGAAGTCCTTATCACCAACCTTCGCCATAAGGAAGCCCTAGACAAAGCACACCAAGATATCATCCAAGTTCTCACAGCCCTGGCCCAAGGTATTCCCAGCGACTTAGTCAGCGAAGACCTCCGCGCCTGCCTCCACCACCTAGCCGAAATCCTAGGAGAAATCACCGACAACGAAGTCCTCGGCAATATCTTTTCTCACTTTTGCATCGGAAAGTAGGACGTGAACACAAGAGAAAACAAATTGCAACAATAAGGCATATTGCATTGATAATCTGCGATTTGCAGAATTAAAACCACCCTTTCTAACAACGGCTCAATCTCTGTTCCCACATTGTGCTCGTATCTGATTATCAATGTGTTAGATGCTCCGCATCGGCAACTTCCTTCACTTATGACCAATGATTACTACTGACTATGTCCCTCTCAAAAAGGAGTACGAACTTGTGTCGTTTGACGATGATGAGTTTGAACTGACAGGTCGCACTATCATGGGATTCCGATCTGGTAGAAAAATCATCTCGTGGTATCTCATGTGATGATAATACTTTGGGGATTTTTATCCGACTGATTAGCCTGAACAGAGAGATTATTCAAGACAATATTGGTGTGTTCTCACAACTTATTGAATACACTACTTCAGATTTCGGTGATGGAGACATTGCTGAACGAATAGTTTATGTACTTTCAAGCTACATCAACAGAGAAAAGAAGCTCTTGAATAGAGAGCTTCATTATGGAAGAAAAAAAGAAGTTGACAAAGCTGTATTGTCTAACTTGATTATTGGTATTGGTACGCTCTTGAATTTCAACATATCAAGGCAGTTGGGTAAAGACAATGAACTTTCATTAGATCAAGATAAGTTGTTCCTGGTTTTATGCAAGTATGTTAGCTATATCTGTAGTAAGGACAAGGCTGTTCAACTTGTAAATAGATCATTGCTATTTCTCAATGG
>CAMBWV010000224.1 GCA_945871755.1 uncultured Bacteroidales bacterium | reverse complement strand
CACCTTCCGGTGATGGTGGCGCTTTTTGGTGTGATAGGATTGGCCAAAAAGAGGGCTGGTCAGGAACATAAAGATTCCGATTGTCCAGCCTATTTGCAGGAAGTGTTGACGACAAAATATAGTTTTCATGCTGCGAAGATAGGCAAAATCCCTAGAATATATGTCAGAAACAGGTAGTTTTTTGGTTTCGGTGCATGTTTCCCGCTCAAGATTTTATGAAGTTTTGAAAAATTTAGTACTTTTGCCCCTACTCTTCCAACTTTGAACGAATTACAGGAAGGTACTATCCATCCGTTGGCGAGGTTTTCCGGCCATCGCGCCGTTGGTCTTGCTTCTCCCTTTAGCAGCGTGGCATGCTACGCGGTCGTAGAGGTGAATCCAAAGCCTGCTTGCGCAGTAAAATGCACGCAAGAAGAAGCCTGCACTCCCCCACCCCATCCAACGAATGAATAGAACCGACCCTCAACTGCTAACATTATGCAATATAAGATTCTCAGCAAGGAGCAATTCTCGGAAAAAGTATTTCAGTTTGTAGTGGATGCTCCGCTCATTGCACGTTCTCGTCGTGCAGGTCATTTCGTCATTATCCGTGTGAACGAAGGTGGCGAACGTATTCCCTTAACTATCTCAGATGCAGACCCTTCCAAGGGCACTATCACATTGGTTGTGCAAGAGGTAGGCGTTTCCTCAGCAAAGCTCTGCGCGCTCAATGAAGGCGACTGCATTGCCGACGTGGTGGGACCTTTGGGAAAGGCCACCCACATTGAAAACTTCGGCACCGTGGTTTGTGCCGGCGGTGGCGTTGGTGTGGCACCACTCTTGCCGATTGTGCGTGCGCTCAAGGCTGCTGGCAACCGCGTCGTGACGGTGCTGGCTGGTCGCACCAAGGAACTGATTATTCTGGAGCGTGAGATGCGTGCCTCGTCCGACGAGGTGATTATCATGACAGATGACGGCTCGTATGGCCAGAAGGGTCTGGTCACGCAAGGTGTTGAGGCGGTGATTCAGCGCGAACAGGTGGACAAGTGCTTTGCCATCGGTCCCGCTATTATGATGAAATTTGTTTGTCTGCTGACCAAGAAATACAATATCTCTACGGATGTTTCGCTCAATACGATTATGGTGGATGGCACGGGTATGTGCGGTGCCTGCCGTATCACGGTGGGCGGACAGACCAAATTCGTCTGTGTGGATGGTCCCGAGTTTGACGGCCACCAGGTGGATTTCGACGAGATGCTGCAACGTATGGGCGCTTTCCGCGACGAGGAGCGAGCCGAAATGACGCGCTTCCTTGCCCACGAGACGGCGGAAGATTCGCAGGCTCCTGCGGCGGTGGAACCGCAGACCGAGGCAAACCTAGCTGCCGAAGAAATCCCCGCGCCCGAGGCTGCATTTTGTGAAGGTTTGGCAGACAAGAGCCGCGATGCTGCTTGGCGCGTTGCCCTTCGTGCGGCCAAGAAGCCCCGCGAGCGTATGGACACGCCTCGTTGCCAGATGAACGAACTCGACCCTCAATATCGTGCCCATCAACTGCGCGAAGAGGTGGCTCAGGGTTTGACCGTGCAACAGGCCATGCGCGAAGCCACGCGCTGCTTGGACTGCAATAATCCAGGCTGCGTGCAAGGTTGCCCCGTGAATATCAATATCCCGCGCTTCATCAAGCACATTGAGTGTGGACGTTTCCTTGATGCAGCCGCCACTCTGCGCGAGACGAGTGCGCTGCCTGCTGTCTGCGGTCGCGTTTGTCCGCAAGAGAAACAGTGCGAATCGCGCTGTATCCACCTCAAGACGGGCGGCAAACCCGTTGCCATTGGTTATCTGGAACGCTTTGCCGCTGACTATGAGCGCGAGCATGGCCAGCAGGAAGCACAGACGGCTGCTGCACCTGCCGCACAGGCCGAGCAGAAGAAGATAGCCGTTGTCGGTAGTGGCCCTGCGGGCTTGAGCTTTGCGGGCGAGATGGCGCATTTGGGCTATGCCGTTACCGTTTTTGAAGCCCTCCACGAGATTGGTGGTGTGCTGAAATACGGCATCCCCGAGTTCCGCCTGCCCAATTCAATCGTGGACCACGAGATTCACTCCCTCGAAGCCGCTGGCGTCACCTTCATCAAGGACTGCATCGTCGGCAAGACCATCACGATTGACGAACTCAAGGCGGAAGGTTTTGCAGGTGTGTTCATTGCTTCGGGTGCTGGCCTGCCCAACTTCATGGGCATCCCTGGCGAGAACCATTCGGGCGTGATGTCCAGCAACGAATACCTGACGCGCGCCAACCTGATGGATGCTTCCAACGAGGCCACCGACACGCCTATCCCCCACGGCCGCCACGTCATCGTAGTCGGTGGTGGCAATACGGCGATGGACTCTGTGCGTACCGCTCTCCGCCTAGGCGCAGAAACAGCCACCATCGTTTATCGCCGTGGTGAAGCCGAAATGCCTGCACGCGCCGAGGAAATTCACCATGCCCGCGAGGAAGGCGTTGAGTTTCTCACGCTCCACAATCCCATTGAATACATTGCCGACGAGAAGGGCCACGTCTGCGAAGCCGTTCTCCAGCAGATGGAACTGGGCGAGCCTGGTCCCGATGGCCGTCGCCGTCCTGTAGAGATTCCTGGTGCCGTTAAGCGCATCCCTGCCGACCTCGTCATTGTGAGCATCGGTGTATCGCCCAACCCCATCCTCCCGCGCTCCGTGGCTGGTCTCGAACTGGGCCGCAAGGGTACGATTGCCGTTGACGACAATCTCCAGACCTCCATTCCCACGCTCTATGCGGGCGGCGACATTGTCCGCGGTGGTGCTACGGTGATTCTGGCCATGGGCGACGGTCGCCGCGCGGCTCAGCAGATGGACGCAGCCCTGAGAAATGCCTAGGCTTCACCAATGCTTTCTACAGCTTTCAAGCCAGTTATCGAAAAAAACATTTTGCAAAGTCCGTTAGTATTAGAATAATAATGTAACTTTGCCCTGCGAATAACCAACATATTCTATAACCTATTATTTATACGACATGGAATATTCTCATGAAGTTCAGAACATGTGTTGTGTAGCCAAAGGCCCCAACCATGGTCCCGCACCTATCCCCGAGGAAGGTAAGTGGGTACAAGCAAAGGAAATCAAGGACATCTCTGGTCTGACTCACGGTGTGGGTTGGTGTGCTCCCCAGCAGGGTGCATGCAAGCTGACGCTCAACGTCAAGGAAGGTATCATCGAAGAATGCCTCGTTGAGACCATCGGTTGCTCTGGTATGACTCACTCTGCCGCTATGGCCAGTGAGATTCTGCCCGGCAAGACCATCCTCGAAGCCCTCAACACCGACCTCGTGTGCGATGCCATCAACACCGC
>CAMBWV010000223.1 GCA_945871755.1 uncultured Bacteroidales bacterium | reverse complement strand
GACATCTCCATGAAGTCCAAGAGCGGCTGGTTTGAACTCGAAGGCGAGATTCCCATCTCGGACGAGCAAGTGCTCTCTATGGGACAGTTGCTCGCCCTCCTGCGCGAAGGCCAAAGCAACCGCTTCGTTCGTCTGGGGCAAAACGAATACCTACGCCTGAGCGAGAACCTCCGCCGCCAACTGGAGCGCATCAACGCAATGGCACAGATGAAGGGCAACAAAGTGCGCCTGCCCGAACTTGCCGTGGCCGTAGCTGGCGATTCCATTCAAGGCGAACTGGAACTCAACGAGCCTAAACGTCTCCTGGATATGCGCCGCCGCATTCGCCAAAGCGACAAACTGGAAATCAGCATTCCCTCATCGCTCAACGCCACCCTGCGCGACTATCAGGAGGACGGCTTCCGCTGGATGATGCGCCTGATGCACTGGGGCGCAGGAGCCTGTCTGGCCGACGACATGGGCCTTGGCAAGACGGTGCAGACCATTGCCTGCCTCTTGGCACATGCTCAGGAAGGTGCACAGATGGTGGTGGCTCCCGCCTCTGTGGTGGGCAACTGGCAGCGCGAAGTGAACCGCTTCGCACCTTCGCTCCGCATCGTGATGCTCAATGAACTGGCATTGGCGGACCGCGAGACGAACATCCAATCCCTAGGTGCTGGCGACCTGCTCATCCTCACCTATGGCCTGCTGGTCTCCGAGAGCGAAGTTCTCACGGCCCGCGAGTGGACCACGGTCTGTCTGGACGAGGCGCACACCATCAAAAACCGCGACACGAAGTCCTCGGCTGCCGCCATGCGCCTGCAAGCCACCAACCGCATCATCCTCACGGGCACACCCATCCAAAACCACCTCGGCGAACTCTGGAACCTGATGCAGTTCATCAACCCAGGCCTGCTCGGTTCGTACGACCATTTCTCCAACCGCTTCATCAATCCCATTGATGCGGGTGCCGAGGAACCACGCCTGCAACTGCGCCGCCTCATCTCGCCCTTCCTCCTGCGCCGCACGAAACAGGAGGTGGCGCGCGAACTGCCCGACAAGGTGGAGATTCAAGTGCCCGTCACCCTCAGCACCGACGAAATGGCCATCTACGAAGTCATCCGCCGTCAGGCCAAACAGGAACTCGAGCAATCCTCCACTCTGAACGTAAATGCCCTCTCCATGATTACCAAACTGCGCGAAGCGGCCTGCTCCGCTGCCCTCGTGGAGAAGAAGTGGAAGGGCACGTCCAGCAAACTCGAAGCCATGCTCGACAAACTCCAGCAGATGCTCGAGGAGGGCAACCGCGTGCTCATCTTCAGCCAGTTCACCTCCTTCCTCGACATGGCTCAGGAGGTGATTAGCGAAGCAGGCATCACCGATTTCTACTATCTCAACGGCAGCACCCCCATGCGCCAGCGACAGCAGATGGTCGAAGGCTTCCAGCGCGGCGACAAGCGCGTCTTCCTCATCTCGCTCAAGGCGGGCGGCCTCGGCCTCAACCTCACTGGGGCCAACTACGTCATCCACCTTGACCCCTGGTGGAATCCTGCCATTGAGCAGCAGGCCACCGACCGCGCCTACCGCATCGGCCAACAGCAGAAGGTCACCGTCTATCACCTCATCGCCGAGCACACCATCGAAGAGAAGATTCTCCGCCTCCACGATACCAAGCGGTCCCTCGCCGACTCGCTCCTCGAAGGCACCGACATGAGCCACAAGATGACCGCCGAAGAGATGCTCGCCCTTATCGAAGAGGCATAGCCCAAAGTTTCCTATAGCCCAAAGTTTCCTTTATATGAAAGGAGCGCAGCAACCCAAGCGGCCCTCGTAATATAACACATCCGAACCCCCGTCTGCTGCAAATCGCTGCATTTAACATTGTAACCAAATGTTAACGGATTTGGATTTCGCGGAAAAATATACTATCTTTGTCCTAGAAAGGAGGAGAGGGCCCCAAACACTGGGGTTCTCTCCTTTTTTCTAGGTTAAAAACGGCAAAAAAATGGTTGTTTTACCTCAGAGGTAGAAAATTTTACCTCAGAGAGCGGATTTTTTCTCTTTGAGATCGGATTTTTTCTTGGAGTTTGCGGTAAAAATTTCGCCGATATAGAACAGCGAATGTTAAAATACATTTATTTTTCAGGACACATTTTTAACATTTCATGGCGGAAATGAAGCCATGGAGTAACGTGAAAGTACCGCACCTTGCTCGCAAGGTGTGAGTACGGAGTTTGTTCTCATTGCAAACGCAATGTAACGCACGTTGCTTGCAACGTGTGGCTCAGCGAAAATTATATTGATTCACCAGCAAAATCCCGTTTCATCAGCGAGGAAAACAAAAACAGCCCCCCTGCGCAAGCTCGGGAATTTTCAGCCAGCTTCTATATAACAACCTGTTTTTTAACCCAACTTTGATACCATCCAAGTGATTGCTTCTGCTGCTCAGTGGTTTGTGAGTATAATTTGCGCCACTGTGTACTACAAACCCATGCTTGGAATGAGCAAACTATTCGTTCTCAAAAACAGCTCTCTTGCGCCCTTATAGATTATAATCTCCTCCCAAGAAAAGTGCCGCGCTTCAATAAAAATATGTATTTTTGCAAGGTAAAGAAATTTGTCCTATGAATCCTGCACTCAATAACCTACCCGTTGGTCTTCAGACTTTCTCTAAAATTAGGGAGAACAATTGTCTTTATGTGGACAAAACCGAGTATATCTATCGCCTTGTCAGTGGCAAAGCCAATTATTTCTTTCTGAGTCGTCCCCGACGGTTCGGCAAATCCCTGCTGACCTCTACGTTCAATGCTTTCTTCTCTGGACAGCGCGAGTTGTTCCAAGGACTGGCTATTGAGAAATTGGAAAAGGAATGGGTGGAATATCCTGTGCTGCATTTTGATATGAGCACGGCCAAGCACAAGGATACGGAAAAGTTGGAGCAAGAATTGAGCGGGAAGCTCACGGACTACGAGAAAATTTATGGGCCTAGTGAGCCTGATAAACCGAATCTCAACCAACGCCTAGCAGGTCTCATCGAACGCGCCCACGCCCAAACGGGCCGACAAGTAGTAGTACTTATCGACGAGTACGATGCGCCGCTGCTGGATGTCGTGCACGAAGAGGAGAACCTGCCGAAACTGCGGCAGGTGATGCGCAACTTCTATTCGCCCCTCAAAGCTTGCGACCCGCACCTGCGTTTCGTATTTCTGACGGGCATCACGAAGTTCTCGCAAATGAGTATCTTTAGCGAGCTCAACAACCTCGTCAATATCAGTATGAAACCTGAGTTTGCGGCCATCTGCGGATTCACCAAGGAAGAAATCTTGGAGAATATGCACGGCCACCTCGTGCGCCTAGCCGAACGACAGGGCATCAGTTT
>CAMBWV010000222.1 GCA_945871755.1 uncultured Bacteroidales bacterium | reverse complement strand
CTAAAAAACTTTGGTTTTTGCTTGGTCATTAACATAAAAAGCAAGGTGTGAGTAACAACGATGATGGTACTCGCACCTAAGAAATGTACTGCACCTTGCTTGCTCTAAGTTTGCGGCGTGAGTACAACCTGCTTTTTCTAGAATCACCTAATTTATTTCTGGCTCGAAAAAGCAAAGCATCATTTCTTCTTGGGCTGCTTGCTGAACTTATAGACCAACTGCAACATGGCATACGAGGGCAGGGAGTTGTGCCAGGTTTCGGTGATGCCTTGGGCATTGAGAACCTTGGTCACATTGCTCAAGCCGTGGAAGATGTCGAACGCATCGATGGACAAACCGAGGCGGCCCTTCAGGAAACTTCTGGCCAAGCGCGCATTGGCAATGACGCGACAGTCGTTCATACTCTCGTCCGTATAGCCCACGCGATGATAGACGGTGAGGTCCGCGCTCAGGGCAATCTTCCCTGGAAGCGGAATCTGTGCCGATACACCATATTTAATATCGAAGCTGTTGATGTCCTCAAAATGGTCGCGCGGCGAGGTGGCATGGAGGTACTTTAGCGCAAGGTCAACGTTGAGGATGCTCTGCTTGATACGCGTGTTCAACCGCAGTCCTTCGCCAAGGTGGAGATTGCGCACGCTGCTGCGCTCCGTGACATAGTCCACACTGTTGCGATAGTTCAGGTCGGTGACCGATGTCAAGACGAAACGTTTCTTTTTGTCAAGCGGCTGCTGGTAGTCTATCGAAAAACTGGAGCCCCAGTTGCCATTGACATTGCGCGGAGAATAGGTGCGCACGCCCGTTTGTGCATCGTAGTCCATGGCATGGGCAATGGCATTGCGTGTCATGTTCCATTTGCCCGTCAGGTAAACGTGCCACCCCTTCTCATAGTCGGCAAACGAGCGCGAGGCATCGACTGTATGCGCGGTGCTGCGCTTCAGATTTGGATTGCCGCGATAGATATTCAGGGGGTCGGCATCGTCGGTGTAGTCCAACATACTGAGGATGTCGGGATAATCCGCCGTAAATTGGTAATTCAGATAACAGCCCTCGAATCCCCACGAGGCGGACGGCTTGAAGACCACCTTGCTCCTGTGCGGCTTCGTCTGCAAAAGGTCGCGGTGATAGGCGAGGTGGTCCGTTTGCCACTCCACGGCGGGCTTGAAGGTGATGCGATGGCTGGGCAGTTTGCCTGGCAACCAAATGCCGACGTCTGTACCTACGAGGTGCTTCAGCGTATTGAGTGTGGAAGTATAGGAATTGGGGGTATCGATGCAATTTTCCAAAGCTGCCAGCGTGGAAGGAAGCGCGCCAAACGCTGGAGCATCCTCGCCCAAACGGTCTAGGCGGTAGAGCGAATAGTCGGTGTCGGAATACTTGTCTTTCAAATCGTAGAAGAACTCCATCCATCCCCATTCTGGGCGGAAATGGTAGGTAGCATTCAGATGGGCATCAAGGGTGAAGGAGGGGGAGGTGGCATAGTGCAGGCGATGGTCGTCGGCTGCGGTTGCGCGGGCGGTATTGAAATACAGTTGATAATCGGAGAAGGAGGTCGCTTTCAACTTTTCCACCCGCACCGAGGCCGACAATCGCAGATAGTCGGGCGTATGGGGTATCATGACAAAGCCCTCCATGCTGGCCCCGCCGTTCCATCTGTCGGCATGCTCCTTGCGCTGGTCGCTCTGTCGGTGGATAAACAGGGAGGTCAGCCGCTCGCTGGTGCCAAGAAACAGGCTGTCGAGCGAGGCCGCACGGTATGCGTCCTTCGGATCTGCCGCAAACTCAGCCGCCAGTCGTTCGCTCTCGCTCCTACCCTCTCGATAGGCAGCATCGCCTTGGACGATTACGTATCCATTCTCCTTTTTGTAGGTATATTTGTGGTCTGTCTGCACCTGAAGTGCCTTCCCCGTGCTCTGATTACTTGCACGCGAGAAAGTACTGCCGCTCTCGTCGGGGTGGAAGGTCTCCTGGGAGGTGATGCTGCGGTTGTCCGTCTTTCGATGAGCCACCTTGGCATTACCCGTATATTTCCAAACTCCCTTTTTGTCCTTGATCAAGGCTTCGAAACCGCCCGTCTGCATTTCCGTACGCCCCGACACAGCACCCTGTGCGTTCCAATCACCCGTCACTCCTGGTTCACGCGTGTCGTTCGTATTATTGAGATTACCGAACACGCCCAAACGCGAGTTGTCCGTAAAGCGCAAGGCAAAGAGGCGGCCGAGATAACGGTCCTGCAACCCATAGCCCACACCTGCATTGGCCACCCAGCCTATCGCATATTGCCGCTTGAGATTCACATCTACCACCAACGGCAAATCGTTCTTGTCCCGCTCTTGTGTAATGTAGCTGTAGTCGTGCTCCTTGTGATATACCTTCACCTTATCTACCATATAGGCGGGCAGATTCTCCAATGCCACACGTGGATCTCCCCTGAAAAAGTCCTCGCCATTCACCAACAAACTGCTGACGTATCGTCCATTCACGCGTATTTGCCCATCACGGAGTTCAAAACCAGGCAAACACTTCATCAATCCATCCAGCATAGACCCTTCAGCCAACTGGAAAGCATCCGCATTGTACACAACGGTATCGCCCTTGACCACCATTCTAATCTTCGAGGCCGTCACCACAGCCTCGCCCAGTTCCTGCTCATACGTCTTGGGCTTCTTCTTCAAGACTATCTCGCCTAGGAAAACGCGCTTCTCACGCTTGCCAATCGCCTTACGGCTGAGCGTAATCGTTTTCGGGAGGTAGCCTTCCTTCGTAAATCGGAAGATGCAGGTGGTACGCGGGATATACAGATAGCCCAGCCTGTCCACATTGTGCAGATATCCTCCGTAGCGATAAATCTGGTCGGTGGAAAATTCATCAATCAAGGTGCTGTCCTGGCGCAGAATCTCAACGCGCACCCCCTTCAGAATCTCATACGTAAAACTATCCTTCACGTTCCCGTAAACGGCAACACTATCCTTCGAGGTTTGAGCGTATGCCCCCCCGAAAGCAAGGAAATAAAACAAAAGAAAGCAATAAAGTTTCTCACGATTTAAGGTATTAAGCATTAGAATAAATACTAAATGATTTCTCTTTCCCATTGGAATAGAACTAGAATCTTGAATTGAGACAAGAAGGCTAAACTAACTTTCCGCAACGCATCCTTTCTTTCTCAATAAGCAGGCCTACGAAGAAGCCTGCGAGGAGAACGACAGCCAACGGCAAAAGCCTTACCCTTCTAGCCGAGGGCAAATGTAGGGAAAATAAAGAATAGAAACAAGGAAACAGCTTTTTTATTTGGGAATAACTACACTAACTTAGCACGTAATATTCAAATCCATACAAGTCAAATGCAAACTTACAATCCATAGA
>CAMBWV010000221.1 GCA_945871755.1 uncultured Bacteroidales bacterium | reverse complement strand
AGTGGCCACAGGATTTTTGTGACAACTCCTCACTACTTTGACCTGAGTAGTTACTATTTCCCAGCAAGAGGCTTGGCAGTATTGAAAAAAACTCATAATTTTGCCACTTCGTACGCACAGAATGTTATTAAATTACATTACGTTACAGACAAAATGTATTCATCTATCGCTAACACTCGCTCCAAGCACAGCGCGCAGACCGTTCTGTGCGCCCTGTTTTCCGCGCTCCGTTGCTCGTCGCTCCGTTGCCTCCTCTTGGCGTTTTTCCTCCTAGGTGGCAGTTCCGCTCTGCTCGCCCAGCAGAAGGTTCCGCCTGTCCACCACTCGAAGATAGGCGACTCGGTGACGGCGCAGAACAAGGAGTTGACGATTCGGCTCATTGGCAAGCGCCAGAACTATTGTGGCGATACGGCTACGCGCGATAAATTTATCAACTCGCCCAAATCCGTCCACATTCATCCCAACGGCAAAAAGTTCTACGTCAATTCGCTGGAAGGAGGTGCTACGGTTGTATATAAGATGGGCAGTTTCGAGCGTCTGAAGGTGGTGGACCATCATCTGGGCCCTGAGCACGACCACCTGTGGAGCCAACCTTCCGACCTTTACCCCTTCACCCATTATCCCAAGAACAACCATTTCATGGGTAAACCCGTAGAGAGCGCGTTCAGTCACAACGGTCGCTATCTCTGGGTGCCTTATTATCGCCGCACGTACGACATCAACGCGCAGGATCCCTCGGCCGTAGCCGTCATTGATACGGAGACCGACGAGATTGTTCGCCTAATGGAGACGGGCCCGCTGCCCAAAATGATTGCCGCTTCGCCCGACGGACGCACCATTGCCATTTCGCATTGGGGCAACAATACGGTGGCCCTCGTCGATGTCAGTTCCGCGCGCCCTGAGGACTGGCACCACAAAGCCTGTCTGGTCGTTGACTACGTCCTGCCGCTCAATTATTCCACCAAAGTGCCTGTTGACCGCGACAACAGCAGCGGCTACGCGCTCCGCGGAACGGTCTTCACGCCCGACAGCCGCTATCTGCTCGTTGGTTGTATGGGCGGCGGTGGCGGCATTGCCGTGATTGATTTGCAGGACAACCGCTACATGGGCCGCGTTATGGGCATGATGGCCAACGTGCGCCACCTGATTATCTCGGGCGGCTATCTCTATCTGAGCATCAACGCTGCTGGCTACGTGCAGCGCATTCCCCTCGACACCTTTATCGCCAAGGCCAAGGAACTGACGGGCACCACCGTTCGCCTCTCGGGCTGGGAGCAATGCAAGGTGGGGCAGGGCGCGCGCACCATTGAAGCCTCGCCCAGTGGTCGCTATATCTTTGCAGCCTGCAACATCGTCAGCCAACTCTATGTAGTAAGCACCGCAACGATGCAGCCTATCGCCTCGATTACTGTGGATTCCTATCCCGTGGGTTTGGATGTGTCAGAGGATGGTCGCTACGTATTTGTCACCTCGCAGGGACGCTCGGGCAGGGGCGGCAATTCGGTCAACATCTTCGAGGTGGAGTATGCCACGCCCGAGATTCCCGAGAAGACGGCCGCTGATACGGCACAGCTCGCGCCCGTTGGTGCAGATGGTGCCGCAGAAGTTGCTGCAAATGGTGGCAAGGCGCAGGCGGAGGCAGCAGGTGGTATCTCGCAATTCCTGTCCAGCTTCACCGCTTCTGCGGACGGCACAACTGGCGGTTTCCCCTATGTGCCTGTGGCCATCGGTGCAGGAATCGCTGTGCTGGCTATAGGGGTGTATGCGCTGAAGCATCGCGCCCGCTCCTAGCCCTCCCTCCTTTCGGCTTCTCTATCCTAGACTTTTACACAACAACTAAACACAATAAATTATGCAAGCCCAGAAAGTTCTCGACGAGATTAAGCGTCGATTCCCCAACGAGCCTGAATACCATCAGGCCGTAGAGGAGGTGTTATCTACCATTGAAGAAGAATACAACAAGCATCCCGAATTTGAGCGCGCCAAACTCATTGAGCGCCTCTGCATCCCCGACCGCATCTACCAGTTCCGCGTGAATTGGGTGGACGACAAGGGCGAGGTGCAGACCAATATGGGCTACCGCGTGCAGCACAACAACTGCATCGGCCCTTACAAGGGTGGCATTCGTTTCCATAGTTCCGTCAACCTGAGCATCCTCAAGTTTTTGGCTTTCGAACAGACGTTCAAAAATTCCCTGACGACGCTGCCCATGGGCGGTGGAAAGGGCGGCTCTGACTTCTCGCCGCGCGGCAAAAGCAATGCTGAGGTGATGCGCTTCTGCCAAGCCTTCATGCTCGAACTTAGCCGTCACATTGGTCCCGACACCGACGTTCCTGCTGGCGATATCGGCGTGGGCGGACGCGAAGTAGGCTACATGTTTGGCATGTACAAGAAACTCACGCGCGAATTTACGGGCACGCTCACGGGCAAGGGTCGCGAGTTTGGCGGTTCGCTTATCCGTCCCGAAGCCACAGGCTATGGCAACGTGTATTTCCTCCAGGAGATGCTCAAGACGCGCGGCCTTGATGTGAAGGGCAAGACCGTGCTTATCTCTGGCTCGGGCAACGTGGCGCAATACACGGCCGAGAAGGTGCTCCAGCTGGGCGGAAAGGTGCTCACCATGTCCGACTCCGATGGTTATATCTACGACCCCGACGGCATTGACCGCGAGAAACTGGATTATATCATGGAACTCAAGAACCTCTACCGCGGCCGCATCCGCGAATACGCCGAGCGTTACGGCTGTAAATACGTGGAAGGGGCTAAGCCTTGGACGGAAAAAGCCGACATTGCCCTGCCTTCGGCCACGCAAAACGAAATCAACGAGGAGGCAGCCCGCACGCTCGTGGCCAACGGTGTGATTGCCGTCAGCGAAGGTGCCAACATGCCTTCTACGCCTGGCGCCATCCGCGTTTTCCAAGAGGCAAAAATCCTCTACGCTCCGGGCAAGGCAGCCAACGCTGGCGGTGTCAGTGTGTCGGGATTGGAGATGAGCCAAAACTCCGAGCGTCTCAGCTGGACAGCCGAAGAGGTGGACCATCGTCTGCACCTGATTATGGAGGAAATCCACCGCAACTGCGTGAAGTATGGCGCCCAGCCCGACGGCTACGTAAACTATGTGAAGGGCGCCAACGTGGCCGGCTTCATGAAGGTGGCTCGCGCTATGATGGCACAAGGGATTTTGTAGGCTGCGCCTTTCGGTCGCTTCGCTCCCTTAGTTTCAACGCCGCCCCTTTTTGGGCGGCTAGATTCAGAGTTTCAACGGTCGCTTCGCTCCCTAGTTTCAACGCCGCCTTTGGCGGCTGGTCCGATAGTCTGGGAGTAACGTGAAAGTACCGCACCTTGCTTGCAAGGTGTGAGTACGGAGTTT
>CAMBWV010000220.1 GCA_945871755.1 uncultured Bacteroidales bacterium | reverse complement strand
CCAGGAGCGAAGCGGGCGCTCTCACCCTTGCGCGAGGCGAAGTTGAGCGATGCGCCGAGGCTGCCGTTGAGCAACCAATTACTGTCAAGGCGGTCGGCGCCGCCGAAGAGGGTCAGCACATTAAAGAGGTAGTCGCCATGGATGGAGGTGATTTGGCGATTGTGTTTGCCGTACATCTGAATAGTGCTGGTGGAAAGTCCTGCTCTCCAACCGCTGACAGCGTTGACCCATTGACCGTAGTTTGCGGAGAAGTCTGTGGTGAACTTGCGGCGTTTGGGCGACATCGTAGCAACGGTTCCCGTGTGAGCACCTGTGCCGATGCCGAAACTGAAGAAGTGGTTGCGTTCGGGCATAACGTCGCGGTTTCCCTTCGTATTGCCAGAGAGGATAGCATAGTTGAGACCCAGATAGCCACGACCTTCAAGGCGCTCGCGGCTGCTCTTGTGGCCGCCGCCCATGACGTAGGCTGCTTGCGGTTCTACGTAGAGTTCGAAGCGGGACGAGAGGCGCACACCCAGTTGTCCGCCAACGTGAACCTCGCTGATGAAGTGCGGTTTTCCACCTTGCTTGTAGTCGGCTCCGAGGTCAAGACCTGCGAGTGCGCGAAGGCGAACGGCGTGGTCCGTGTCGTATCCCTTTCCCAGCGGAGTTAGGTCTGCCATATAGTCTGCGCCAATCATGCCGCGGGCATAGCGGCGATTGTTGATGCTGTTTTCGTAGCCCGTCAGGTTGACGCGCCAAGCGGAAACGGGCGAATAGCGATGGCCGAAACTCACGCGGCCGCCCACGCCCCAGTATTCTTTGCTGCTAGCGCCTACTGCCGATGTGCCGACGCCGCCTGCGACAGAGAAGAAATTGTGGCGGTCATCGTTGTCGTAGGCTTCCCAACCCAGAGAGGGCAAATAGTCGCGCAGGTTCACCTGTACGCCGAGGATGGCTGCGGCAGTAATGTCCGTGTTGAAGCGACCGAAGCTGGAATTTGGCAGATAGTTGTTATTGTAGATACGTACCTGCGGCTCGAGATAGAGTCCCCACATCTTGTTGATATTCCAGATGCCACGAACGCCAATGTTGCCGCCGAAGAAGAAACCGCCGCCTGCCGAGCGTTTGGATGCGTTCACACCGACAGCAGCAAAGACATCGGTTGCGCGGTTGGGGTCATAGCCGTGGAGGGTGTTGGAGATGTGCCACAGATAATCGGCACCGATGCTGAAAGTCTTGTAGCGCTGCAAATTGGCCGTTTCCAACTGTTGCGCTTCAAGCCAGATGCGCGTTCCCGAGTAGGCATCCCACCATTTGCCAATGCCGAGGAAGGCTTTGGGACGGAGGTTGCTGGTCGGGTGTCCCATGGTGTGGCGCGTCCAAGGCTCGGTGATGCCGAGGCCTGCGTCTACAAACAGATGGTCGTAGGGAGTTTGCTGCTCGAAGTCCTTGTTGAGCGCCAGTTGTGAGTAGGTCTGTGTGCCGTGAGCAAAGCCAAGACCTAAGAGAATGGAGGGTACGATGTCCCAGTTGCCCACACTGCTCAGTTCGGGGGCAAAGCCGCCCGACGTGCCGTGCATAAAGTCCACACGAGGTTCGAGGAAAATGCCTATGCCAGGGGCAATGCCCAAATTTGCTTGCAGACCGCCGCCAAAACCATAGGAGGTCTTTCGCCCCTTTCCCGATGTGGAAAGACCAAGATTGAGATCGGCCACTGCGTTGACGGAGTAGCGGCGATTGGGTTCGTAGCCGCCAATGAGGTTGTGGAGGTTGAGCATATAGCCAGCCGAGAGAATGGCACCTCTGGCGTGATCGTAGGGCCGCTGTCTGTAGGCAGCCAAGGACGCTGTCAGACGTAGGGCGTTGTAGGGGTCGAAGAATTTTCCCAAACTGGCTTGTACGCGCATTCCCATGCGGTCGTCCCAACTCTTGGGTGTAGAATTGGCAATGAAGGAGGGACCTCCGGCAATTTCTACGAAGCAGCGGCTCAGCCAATGGCCATCCGTGGTGTCGGCTCTGTGTTTGCGCACGCCTGGGATAAGGCGATAGCCCACACCAGCTTGGATGCTGCCCATCGGGCGAAACTTTCGCCAACTGTTGACGTGGTAGAGTTTGTCGCTTTGCAGGCCAGCCTGTGGTTCTATATATAAATAGGTGTAGTCGCCAACGTTGTACTGCGAGCGCAATCCTAGATGCACGCCCATGGACTTGGTGGTGGATTCATCGTAGTGCGACAGGTTTACGTCAAGTCCTGCTATTCCGTACCATTCCCAGTGGCGTGGTGTCTGGTAGCTGGGCGAGGCGAGCGACGTCAGGTTGAGCAGGTAGTCGCCACTCAGGGAGAGGGCTTTGGCCTTGGGTGTGCCCCATTTGTAGGTGGCAGCGCGGGCGCCAATTCTCCAACCGTGGGTGGGCGTCACCCAGTCGCCGAATGCCACATTGGCTTGTACGCCTGGGTCTGTGATTGCCTTTTCTCTGCTAGGGCGAGCGTTGAGACCCAATCCGGCTTCAAAGAATATGTGGTCGCCGAATTTCTTGTCATCGAAATGTTTGGCAACAGGCGGTTTCTGCAACAGATAGTCGAGCGCGCTCTGTTCTAACTGGGCTTGTGCGCCTTGGATGCAGACGAGGCCAGCACAGATTGCCAATATGCGGCGAAGGGCAGAAGTTTTCTTTGTGAAGTGATACATATAATATAGGTGCGATAACTAGTCGTATGGGGTGGTGGGTGTAGATGCTTTGTGGAAAGTTCGGGCAGCCTTTCCCGTGTGCGGACGAGGTATAGGGCGGCCGTTGGTGGGGTTATTTTTTTTCTTTTTCCAAAAGTCCGTTGACGTCGCCGTCAATTTCTGCAATTTTCAGCAGGGAGGGATCCATCTTGAAGGCCTTCTTGAGTTCCTTTTCTGCTTCTAAGGGATTTTCCAAACGATTGAGGCAGATGGCTCGGATATAATGATGGTCTGCTTTGTCATCGGGCAACTGCTTTGCCAGTTCGAAAGCTTCCTGGTTGCGTTTCATGGCGAGCAGCATCAGCACTTGGTTGCGCAGTCCAGTTTCTTGAATAATGGGATAGGCTGCTTCGTAGTGTCCGTTGTAGGCATCGCTGATGGCCTTGATCATACGCGTTTGCGATTGTGCGGGGTCAAGGAGTACAACCAGTGAATCGGCTGCCTCGAAATGGCCGTGGTGGAGCAGGGCTATCGTATGGTTGAGGTTTACGGCATAAGGTGCCTTTTCGCCAGCGGCATTCTCCAGCAGTTCCAGTTCAGGAGCGTCTTTCTTGATTCTTGCCACAGCCAGTTGGTTGGCAGACAACAAGAATCTAGGGTAAACTTTGACGGCGTTGCGCAAGTATTCTACGCGCTTTTCTTCATCGGTTTCTTCGTTGAACAGGCGG
>CAMBWV010000219.1 GCA_945871755.1 uncultured Bacteroidales bacterium | reverse complement strand
GTCGTAATTTTTGTATAGTGTATCGACGTGCGTGCCGCCATTGGCATCAAAGGCGAGGCGGTAGGTGTTCACTTGCCATTGCGCTGTGAAGGACATATCGAAGGCGGGCACGCTGTCGGGCAGTGCGGGCTCCCAACCAAGGAAGGTGTAGCCCGTGCGACTGGGGTCGGCGGGCGGAGCGAAGGCATTGCCATAGGTTTGCGTGAGGCTGTCAATGGGCGTGCCACCGTTGCTCTCGAAACTAAACGAATAGTCGTTGGGTGTCCACACCACTTGATAATGAATGCCCCATTGGGGAACTGTGGACGTGGCGTCGTAGGCTGGATTCCAACCATCGAAATGGTAGCCCGTGGGGGCTGTGGAGATGGCTGGCTCGGGGATTAGACTATCCTGCGGAAGGTAAAGAGTGGTGATTTGACCATCGACCTCGAAACTGACTTCGTAAGATACGGGACGATAATCGACTGGTTCGTTCATCAGATGCAAAGGGTCGGCCACGGCTTCCTGGACACACTGCTGGCAAAGAAGATAGTTCTCATCCGTCACCTCCTGAAAGCCCTCCTTTCCGCGGTCGCAGTCTTTGATTTGTTGGGAAACAGGTATGCCGATAATAGACTTGCCGAAGATGGGACGGCAAATGCTTTCGTACCAACTCATTGCGGCGATGTAACGACCGACACCGAGCGTGAGATGCAAGCCATCGCGTGTCAGAGCCTTGGAATCCTGTCCCAAAGCCGTGGTACGCGCATTCTGTATGGCAGTTCCCGAAGGAATGATGGTAGTAATGCCAACGTCATGGCATTTCTGATTGGCTATCATCGCAATCTCTCGCCACCCTTCTTCGTCAATCGGACCACTTGTGGCAGTCTGTGGATAAGACCAGGTGAGCTGCCAAGCCACACGTACTTGTTTGTTCAAACATTCCTGATGTATGTATTCGTTCAGGCGGCTCATATAGGGCTGATAGCTATTGGGGAGATTCGATTTGGGCGAGGCCTGTTGAATCACCACCACATCCCAAGGCTGATTCTGAAGAAGGGTTCGCAGGGTCCATTGCTTGTTTTCCAACCTAAACAAACTGCCTCCCATATTATATATATAAGGAAGGGGCGCATCTGTTGCACGCATATTGTCCCAATATTCCAAGGAGGCGCCAGCATAGACGGCAGCATAGATTTGGAATTTCCGGGTAGAGACACCTGCATCCACCAATAGTTGCGGCAACAATGTGCTTCCATCCAGCGAGAAACTGTTGCCGATACAGAGCACGCGCAACGTAGTATCGCGCGGTGTGACATCCGGTTGGGCCCACAGGAAGATGGGAGGGAGGAATAGAAGTAGGAGGAGAAAACGTTTGAACATAAGATGTTTCGCCATGACATGAAAAACAGCGCGCCCCTGCGGATATATGTGCTAAGGGCGCGCTGCACTAAGGGCGCGCTATGATTGCAATATTTTTTTATTCGGCCGTAATCATTTCGCAACCCATGTAAGGCTGGAGGGCCTTGGGAATGCGGATTCCTTCGGGAGTCTGGAAATCTTCAAGCAGGGCAGCGACGATGCGCGGCAAGGCCAAGGCTGAACCGTTGAGCGTATGGCAGAGAGCGGGTTTGCCTGTCTCGGCATTGCGATAACGACACTGCAGACGGTTGGCCTGATAGCTGTCAAAGTTGGAAACGGAGCTGACTTCCAACCAGCGCTGCTGGGCTTCGCTATACACCTCGAAGTCGTAGCAGATGGCAGCGGTGAAACTCATATCGCCACCGCAGAGACGCAGGATGCGGTAGGGCAGTTCCAGTTTCTGGAGCAAGCCTTCGACGTGGGCCAGCATCTCCTGATGGGACTGCTCGGAGTGCTCGGGCTTGTCGATGCGCACTATTTCAATCTTGGAGAACTCGTGCAAACGATTCAGGCCGCGCACGTCCTTGCCATAACTGCCTGCCTCGCGACGGAAGCATTGCGTATAAGCGCAGTTCTTGATGGGCAGGTCCTTCTCGGGAATGATGACATCGCGGTAGATGTTGGTCACGGGAACCTCGGCCGTCGGAATCAGATAGAGGTCGTCGAGGTTGCAATGGTACATCTGCCCTTCCTTGTCGGGCAACTGACCCGTGCCATATCCGGAAGCTGCATTGACAACGGTCGGCGGCATGATTTCCACGTAGCCAGCCTTGCGGGCTTCGTCGAGGAAGAAGTTGATGAGGGCGCGCTGCAAACGAGCACCTTGACCAACGTACACGGGGAAACCTGCGCCAGAAATCTTCACGCCCAGGTCGAAGTCGATAAGGTTGTACTTCTTGGCCAGTTCCCAGTGAGGCAGTGCGTTCTCGGGGAGCGGCGTATCGTGGCCACCCGTCTTGACAATGAGATTGTCCTCAGCGGTTTTGCCTTCGGGCACAAGGTCGTAGGGCACGTTAGGTATGGTGTAGAGCACCTGAGTGCGGGCTTCTTCGGCCTCCTTCTTGCGGGCTTCGAACTCAGCGGTCTGCTGCTTGATTTGCTCCACCTGCTTCTTGGCAGCCTCAGCCTCGTCCTTCTGGCCCTGCTTCATCAGGGCACCGATGGACTTGGAGAGCGTTTTCACCTCAGCCAGCAAGGCGTCGAGCTGAGCCTGTGCCTGCTTGCGCTGGTTGTCATATTCCAACACCTTGTCGATAGCCTCGCGAGCACCGGCAAAATGTTTCTTTTCGAGGCCGCGAATCACGGCTTCTTTGTCTTCAAGGATTTGTTTGATTGTAAGCATATCTAGTTTGTTATGTCATTCGATTTTTGCCGCTGCCATCATCCACACAGAGAAGATGGCGGCGCGAGCGATAGAACCACCCTTATCTGAAAGAGTCGGTGAGGAGTTTGATTTCGATGGCGGGCGAGATGCGTTCGTACAATATATTATATACGGCGTCGAGGATGGGCATATTGACGTGGAGATTGCGGTTGATGGTCTTCATACATTTCGTACCGAAATAGCCCTCCGCGATCATTTCCATTTCTATCTGAGCAGACTTGACAGAATAGCCCTTACCTATCATCGTACCAAAGACGCGGTTGCGCGAGAAGTTGGAATAGCCTGTCACAAGCAGGTCGCCCAGATAAACGCTGTCGTAAACGTTTCGCTCAATGGGATAAACGGCTCGCAGGAAGCGGTTCATTTCCTGCACGGCATTGCTCATGAGCACGCTCTGGAAGTTGTCGCCATACTTGAGTCCGTTGCAGATACCAGCCGCTATGGCATAGACATTCTTGAGCACGGAGGCGTATTCGATACCTATGACATCGTTGCTCGTCTTGGTCTTCACATAACTGCCTGCAATAATATCGGCGAAGCGCTGTGCCTTGGCCGTATCTGTACAGCCCACTGTGAGATAGGTCAATCGGCCAA
>CAMBWV010000218.1 GCA_945871755.1 uncultured Bacteroidales bacterium | reverse complement strand
AGATTCCACGCATCGCTGGCATCCAGAATATCCTGCAATTCTCCCTGACGGGCAAAGAGGCCATTCATTTTCTCTTCGTCCTCATAGTATTCGGGCAGACCAAACTTCTGATTGATTTCCTCGTATTCGGCCAAAGCATCCACAATAGGCTGCACGCCTTCTTCCACAATCTGGCGCACCGTCTTGGTTTCATCCAGTTGCGGTTCCTGTGGCAAATACCCGACCGTATAGCCTGGGGAGAACACTACTTCGCCTTGGAAATCCTTGTCTAATCCAGCGATGATTTTCATCAGCGTGGATTTACCAGCGCCATTGAGACCGATGATACCAATCTTGGCACCATAGAAGAAGGAAAGGTAAATATTTTTGAGAATCTGCTTGTTTGTTTGGCGAATCGTCTTGGAAACGCCTACCATTGAGAAGATGATTTTCTTATCGTCTGTCGTTGCCATAGCTTGAAGGGGGAATAAGGTTGCTATATATAATATATATGGTGTATCTAGGATTTATTATCAGAGTTGGATGAGGAGTTGGGCGCGCTGGCGGGATTGTTCTTATGGGAACTCTTGCGGTGGTGATGTCTTGAGTGCGATTTCTTCTTCGTAGCAGGATTATTTCCATCCGTAGCAGTGGGCTGGGAAGGTCCTTGTTCGTTGTTTTCTTTTGTCGGAGCGTCTTTCCGCTTACCATCCCTGCGACCGTGATGACTAGAACGCTTTTTGTTGCCACCACCTCGGTGGTCATTGCGATGACTTGCGGCTTGGGGCTCACTCATTCCCTCGGGCAACGGATTGCGCGTAATCTTGTACTCCAGCATGCGCTCAATGGAAGACAAGGCCAGGCGGTCCTTCTCATTGACAAGAGTAATGGCACGTCCTTCGCGGCCAGCACGAGCCGTTCGTCCGATACGGTGTACGTAATCTTCTGGGTCGCGCGGACAGTCGTAATTGATAACCATCGTGATGTCGTCAATATCAATACCGCGAGCCACGATGTCGGTCGCCACGAGAATATCTACACGCCCAGCCTTAAAGTCTAGCATGACACGCTCGCGCTCCGTCTGTGCTAGGTCGGAGTGCATAGCCTCGGTATGCAGACCCGCGCGACGGAGAAGGATATTCAGCTCCTTCACTTTCTGCTTAGACGACGCGAAAACAATGGTTCGCGTCAAGCCTTCCTCTGAAAGAATGCCACGAATGATAGCTGTTTTGTCGCCATCCTTACATACGTAAACAGACTGCTGAATCTTTTCCGCAGGTTTCGAAACCGCCAGTTTTACTTCTACAGGGTCGTGAAGAATCGTACGTGCCAGTTCGTCAATCTTGTCAGGAAGGGTGGCAGAAAAGAGAATGGTCTGTCGTTCTTTGGGAAGGGCTGCCACAATCTTCATGATGTCGTCATAGAATCCCATATCCAGCATACGGTCAGCCTCATCTAAAATGAAATAGGTCGTACGGCTGAGGTCTAGGCTGCCCAGTTGCAAATGGGTAATCAAGCGCCCAGGTGTGGCGATAACGATGTCGGCACCGCGCTTCAGACTATGACGCTCCTTTTCGTAACGTTCACCATCATTGCCTCCATATACGGCCACACCATTTATATTCATATAATAGGAGAAGCCCTGGAGTGCCTGGTCTATCTGCCTAGCCAATTCACGCGTTGGAGCCATAATGAGGCAGTTGACGGCGTCATCGGGATGGGGATGCTCTTGCAGGAGGGTCAGGATGGGCAAAAGGTAGGCCGCTGTCTTACCCGTACCTGTTTGGGCGATACCTATGAGGTCGCGTCGCTGAAGGATATGCGGAATACACTGTCCCTGCACGGGGGTACATACGTCGAAGCGCATATCATATAAAGCATCGAGTAGGTCCTCGCTAAGGGGCAGGTCGTCAAAATAGACTTTAGGAGTATCTGTCACGTTGATATATGTTTTAATGAATGGCTAATATAATATGGTCTGCCTATTGGGGCGTCCGCCTATAAAGATAGAAGGCAATACCTGCAAACAGGATGTTTGGAATCCAAACTGCCAGCATAGGCGGCCAGCCTGCATTGGTGGCAAAGGTGGCTGCGACAGTTTGCAATAGGATGTACGAGAAACTGAGAGCCAATCCTATACCAATGGAAGTTCCCATGCCGCCTTTACGCTTTTGACTGGATAGCGCCACACCGATAAGCGTAAGTATGAACGCGGCGAAGGGGGAAGCAAATCGCTTGTGGTATTCCACCTCGAAGGTACTGATGCCGCTGGCTCCTCGCTCGTTCTGTCGATTAATAAACTCGCGCAAAGCGGGCAAGGTCATTGTTTCCTGCTGGTTGTTGATATAGAAGAAGTCGCTAGGCTCCATTTGTATGATGGAATCTATCTTGGTACCCGACTTGATAACTTCGCGCAGGCCCTTGAACTGGCGGATGTTGTATTGCTGAAGTGTCCAGTGGTACTTATTATCTGCCAACGTATCATACTGAATCGTTGTGGCCGTCAGTCGAGAAACTATTTTTTTACCCTGAAATTTATCCAAACTAAAACCAAAGCCACGTTTCGTCTCGTTGTCAAAGTTGGAAATATATGCCACCACTCCTGGCGCTACCTGCAACTGTACGTTTTCAACAATCGTGGAACGTTTCTTTTTAATATAGGTGTTCTCGAAATTTACTTTTGCCACATTTCCTTTGGGGATAATATAGGCACCGAGCACAAAAGTACAGATGGCTATAAGTGCGGCGGAAAACATGTACGGACGCAACAAACGGCGAAAACTCATGCCCGCAGCTTTCATTGCAATAATCTCTGAGTTGTCGGCTAACTTTGTCGTAAAGAAGATAACGGCTATGAAGACAAATAGCGGACTGAAGAGATTGATGAAATAAGGAATGAAGTTGAGGTAGTAATCGAAGATAACCTTTTGCATACTGACATGGCTCTGCGTGAACTTGTCAATACGCTCGTTGAAGTCAAAGATAATGGCTATCGTAATGATGATTGTAATAAGGAAGATATAGGTGCTCAGGAACTTGACAATGATATACCTATCCAATCGTTTCACCTGCATCTTGCTCAACGCATGTAGCAACCCCTGCCACCATTTCCGCATACGCGCAATCCATTTACCTTTGCGTAAGTTTGGCAAAGGTTTCTGCGGCTGGTTGGTGGACGATGTTTCAGGAAGAATGTGCTCCATGTATAATTTCTTCAGAACGAAAACACTAATTATTAGAACTACCCCTCTCCTACCCTACAAGCGGTGAGAAAGGCGGGGAACCATCTGCGCCTTCCATGCAGCGAAGTTATCTGCAAGGATTTGTCGGCGCGCTTCCCGAACGAGCCATAGGTAGAAGGCCAGATTGTGGATGCTGGCAATTTGCATGGCCAACAGTTCCTTGGCCTTG
>CAMBWV010000217.1 GCA_945871755.1 uncultured Bacteroidales bacterium | reverse complement strand
CGTACTCACACCTTGCAAGCAAGGTGCGGTACTTTCACGTTACTCCCCCTCGTAACACGTTACTCCCCCTCGTAATATAATACGCGCCAACCCCCGTCTGCTGCAAATCGCTGCAAATTACCTTTTGAAGGATGTTTCGAAATGTTAAAACGATTTGGGTTTCGGCGGAAAATGTATTATCTTTGTACTAGCGAAGAGGAGAGAGCCCTAAACAAGCGGGTTTTCTCCTCTTTTTTGGGCCAAAAAAATGGTATTTTTACCTCAGAGATAAAATTTTTTACATTACTGAGAAAATTTTTTCTTGGAGTTTGCGGATTTTTTCTCCGTAATGTTGGTGGATTTTTGGGCGATGTTGAGCGGCTGAAAGTTAAAAGATATTTATTTTCTAGGCCGCATTTTTTGGGAAGGGGGAGGATGAAAGAGGATGAAAAAGAAGGGAAGTGGGAGAGGAGGGAACTCCCAACTCCTCACTTCTTCTGTATAACAACGGTGCAAGGGGTTTTTTCCTGTTTTTGTTTTTCCCGATAAAATTGGATGATGCTAGTGTCCTATTTCGCGTTTAAAAACGGCCTGCTTCCTTGCAAAGATGGGGCGGATTCGGGAGTAAAAAGCAGGAAAACGGAGAATGAACTAAAAAAATCACAAAATTATTCGCTCATATTGTTAGTATTACCTATTTTTGCAAGACAATGGCCGCAATGTCTTCTTGCCGAAGCTAAAATACTTCCAAGCAAGCTTCACAGGAAGTACGTTGATAGCATCCTCCTTATTAAAATTATTTTATATCACACCCCACTCATCATGAATCAAGAAACTCCCAGAAAGACGCAGGAAGAAGGTTTCGACCTAGAGCAAATTGGACTAATGTTCCTGTCGCACTGGTACTACTTCTTAGCATCTGCCATCATTGCAGTGGCTCTGGCCATGTATTATGTCATGCAGACCACGCCTATTTATATGCGCAATACGCAGTTGCTCATCAAGAAAGATGAAGGCACGAGCTCTTCCGCCATCTCCGAATTTAAGCAGTTTGGCATCATGCAGTCGTCCTCGAATATCAACAACGAAATGCTTACCCTCAGTGCGCCCATCATGATGAACAAGGTGGTAAAGCGACTGGGGCTTGACCTGCAAATGGAGGTGGCTAATGGGCTGCACAATATTCCGCTCTACAACGATGCGCCCGTAAGCATTGAATCACCTGCCCCCCTACCCGACAACCTCTTCTTTAGTTTCAAGCTGAAACTCACCCGCGATGGCAAAGCCGTGCTCTCGGACTTTGTCACTGCACATGGCGAGCACAAGAAAACCATCACGGTGGCGGTGGATGGCGGTATGGTACAGACCCCCGCTGGCAAACTGGGCATCAAGCGCACGCCCTCGTGGTCGCAAGATTACATCGGACAGGAAATCACAGTCAGCAAATATCCCGTTGAAAGCATTGCTGCCCTCTATTCGGGTCGCCTCAGTGTGGCGCTCAACAATAAGGAAAGTTCTGTGCTCAACCTGACCATGAACGACGAAAGTCCCGACCGCGCAAGCGATGTGCTCCTCACGCTGGTGGACGTGTATAACGAAAACTGGATCAAGGAGAAAAACCGCGTTGCCGAAAGCACCAATAAGTTTATCACCGAGCGTTTGGAAACCCTCACAAAGGAACTGGGCGACGTAGATGAGAGCATTGCCGACTATAAGAGTGACAACCTATTGCCCGACGTAGCTGCCTCGCTCGCCAAGGATATGTCGCAGAGTTCGAGCAACTACAGCCGCCTGCTGGAGCTCAACAACCAGCTCTCGATGACCAACTACCTGCGCGAATACCTCACCGACCACAACAAGAAGGACCAACTGCTGCCTGCCAACGTTGGTCTGCCCACTGGCGGTGTTGACGCCATGATTACGCAATACAACAGCCTGTTGCTGGAGCGCATGAGCTATGTGGAGAACAGCGCAGAGAACAATCCCGTCATCCGCGATATTGACCGCAAACTCGCCTCACAGCGCACCGCCATCATTCGCTCGATTGACAACCTGGCCGAACAGCTCCGCCGTCAGATTGCTGGCATTGAGGCTAGTGAGCGACAGATTACGGGCAACATCGCCTCGAATCCGGGACAGGTGAAGACGCTACAGTCTGTGGAACGTCAGCAGAAGGTGAAGGAAGCCCTCTACATCTTCCTCCTTCAGAAACGCGAAGAGAACGAACTCTCGCGCACCTACACCGCTTGGAACACCAGCATTATCCAACCACCCATTGGCAGCAACTCCCCCACATCGCCCCAGCGCAATAAGATATTACTAATTGCCCTGGTCATCGGTCTGGCCCTCCCCGCCGCCCTACTCTATCTGCGCGAGATGCTCAACCATACCGTACGCGGACGCAAGGACCTCGAAGTCATTGATGTGCCGCTGGTCGGAGAGATTCCCAATATTGCGAAGCCGCGCCACTGGTGGCAGAGAAAGAAAAAGGAGGAGCGCAAACTGGTGGTTACGGAAGGCAGCAAGAATGTTATCAACGAATCGTTCCGCCTCCTGCGTACCAAGTTGGCCTACTTTATCGGTGGCAACCAGGACAACAAGGTGATTATGCTAACCTCTTTCAACCCTGGTTCGGGTAAATCCTTCATCACCGCCAACCTCGGTACTACTTACGCTATCAGCGGCAAGCGCGTCCTACTCATCGACTGCGACGTACGCCACTGCTCATTAAGTGCGATGGCAGAGCATCGCAAGGAAGGTTTGACCTCCTACCTCGGCGGTATGAACGACAACCTCGACTCGCTCATCTTCAAAGACGCGATGCACGCTGGCTGTGATCTACTGCCCGTAGGCATTGTGCCTCCCAACCCCACCGAACTCTTGCAAAGTGACCGCTTCAAACAGATGATGAACATCGTACGCGAACAGTACGACCTCATCATCCTCGACTGTCCGCCTATCGAGATTGTGGCCGACGCAGGTATCATCAAGGAGCACGCCGAGGTAACCGTCTTCGTGGTTCGCGCTGGCCTGATGGACCGCCGCGTCCTCAAGGAAGTAGAAGAACTCTACCACGAGAAGAAGTACAACCAACTCTGCATCCTCCTCAACGGCACGCAATACATCACTGGCAAGTATGGCCGCTACCGCTACGGATATGGCTACGGCTACGGTTACGGCTACGGCTATGGTTATGGCTATGGTTATGGCAAAGGCTACCACGAGAAATAAACCTTTCCAATATACAGATTCAACAAGGGCTGCACCGCACAGGCGCAGCCCTTGTTTTGATTACAGGAGTTTCAAAGTGTGTAATGAGAGCATCACCCACCTGCTTCATACACCATATTATATATAAGAAGCCCTCGCATATAATATAAGGAGCGTGCGCATATAAAATGTAGGGGAGTAAC
>CAMBWV010000216.1 GCA_945871755.1 uncultured Bacteroidales bacterium | reverse complement strand
AATACTCTTTCGATGGCTAAGAATATTATTATCCTTTGCGGCCACTACGAAGGCATTGACTACCGCATCCGCGAGCACCTTATCACGAAGGAAATCTCCATTGGCGACTATGTCTTGACAGGAGGCGAACTGGCTGCTGCCGTTATTGCCGATGCCATGGTGCGCCTTGTGCCTGGTGTGATCGGCGACGAGCAAAGCGCCCTGTCGGATTCATTCCAGGACAACCTACTGGCGGCTCCCGTCTATACGCGCCCTGCTGACTACAAGGGATGGAAGGTGCCAGAGGTGCTGCTCAGCGGCCACGATGCCAAAATCAAGGAGTGGGAACTTGCGCAATCGCTGGAACGTACGCGCCGTTTGCGTCCTGACCTTTTGAAGGAGTAAACATACATATATAATATGGTGTAACTTCGCCTTGTCCATACCTATATATAATAAGGTATGCCATCCTCCTCTCTATTGTTGACAAGAAGAAAACTCTTCCCATGTCCACCAAGTTCTATCATTTGCTGGCGGTAGTAACCGTTGCCATTTGGGGTACTACATTCGTTTGGACCAAACTCTTACTCCAGAGCGGCCTATCGCCTGCACAGATTTTTCTCACCCGCTTTTCGATTGCCTATCTCTTGCTGACAGCCTTTATGCTCGTTCGACAAGGGAGAGGCATATTTTGTTGCCCTACGGCGAAGGGCGCAGCGGCTCCTCGCATCTTTCGTTCCCAATCCTGGCGCGACGAACTCAAGATGCTGGGACTGGGCGTGCTGGGCGGTTCGCTGTATTTCATGACCGAGAACGTGGCACTGCTACATACCACAGCCACCAACACCTCGCTCATCGTCTGTTCCTGTCCGCTGTTCACGAGCATCGTTCTCGGTTGGTTCTATCCTGCCGAACGCTTGAGCAGTCGCGGCCGTTGGGGAACATTGCTCGCCTTCGTGGGTATGATTCTCGTTGTGCTCAATGGCCGTTTTGTCCTCCAGTTGTCCCCCTTGGGCGATACTTTGGCTCTGGCTTCTTGTTTTAGTTGGGTAGGTTATTCCCTGCTCATCAAAACCGTATCCGAACACTATTCTGCCCTTTTCCTGACGCGCAAGGTTTTTTTCTATGGCATCCTGACCATCCTTCCTTGGTTTCTCTACGGCTTTGAGCCCTTCCCTCCACTTTCCCTATTGCTACGCCCTGCCATCTTGGGCAATTTGCTCTTCCTCGGTTGCGTAGCCTCCATGCTTTGTTACCTGTCGTGGAATCTATGTATGGCTCGCCTCGGCGCAGTAGCATGTACGAATTGGGTATATATCAACCCGCTTACAACCATTCTCTTCGCTTGGATTATTCTTGACGAACCGCTCACGCTCTGCTTTCTGGCAGGCGCCTCGTTGATTCTTCTCGGTCTCTGGACAGCTATGCGAAAGAACTAAGGTGCTTTCAAAGAAGCAAAAACCTCTTTGCTGCGAAAATTAAGGGGCTGTGCCTATGGATTGGCACAGCCCCTATATTTATATTATTATGGAGTGCGAAACGCTGAAGGTATTACACCTATTTGAGTTCGCGCTCGCTGGTCATGTCTATTTCGTCGCCCGTGATGGAATCAACGAAACGATATTCGAGGTAGGAAAGTCTTTGGTCGGGGAGAACCTTTACACCCCAGCCATACTTAAACTGCCATTTGCGTTGGAGGGATACGACGCCTTGTTTGATATACGCATCCACGAAAGGATGGACATACAGGCGGAACTTCTTAATGGCCAACTGACTCGTCAGCATATCTATCTTCTCTTCCAAGAGGTCTGTAAAGAGGAGGCTACTCTTGATATGTCCTGTACCGCCGCACGTGGGACAGGCTTCCTCCACCTTCACTTCGCTGGCGGGACGTACACGCTGGCGAGTGATTTGCATCAGACCAAATTTCGAGAGCGGCAGAATGTTGTGGCGTGCGCGGTCTTGCTTCATGTTTTCGACCATGCGCTCATAAAGTTTCTGGCGATTTTCGGCCAGATTCATGTCAATAAAGTCCACCACAATGATTCCGCCCATATCGCGAAGGCGTAATTGACGCGCCAATTCGTCAGCGGCATCCAAGTTGACGTCGAGGGCATTGACTTCCTGGCCCTCGGGCGCCTTGGAACGGTTTCCACTGTTGATATCAACGACGTGCAGGGCTTCGGTATGCTCAATGTACATGTAGGCTCCCTTTTTGTAGGTGACGGTGCGGCCGAAACTGGTCTTGATTTGCTTCGTCACAGAGAAGTTGTCGAAGATAGGCACGTTGCCTTCGTAGAGTTTAACGATACTCTGGCGTTCGGGAGCAATGAGCCCTACGTAATCTTTCACCTCATTATAGACGGCTTGGTCGTTGACGTAGATGTTTTCGTAGGAAGGATTGAAGAGGTCGCGCAATAGGGCTACCGTTCGGCTCGTTTCCTCATAGCAGAGGAAGGGCACGCCGGGGCGTTCCTGCTTCTTTCCTTTAGGTGCGGGTTGCGCGTTCTTTGCGTCTTGGCGATACTTCACGACGCGAGCGATGGTGTCTTCCCATCTTTTAATGAGAATCTTTAGTTCTTGGTCAAGTTCTGCGACCTTCTTTCCCTCAGCCACCGTGCGGATAATGACGCCCATATTCTTGGGCTTGATGCTGAGGATAAGTTGTTTGAGACGGTTGCGCTCGCTGCCGCTTTTGATTTTGGAAGAGACGGAAACCTTGTCGCTGAAGGGCACCAGCACGAGGAAGCGCCCGGCAAAAGAAATTTCGCAACTGAGGCGCGGCCCTTTGGTAGAGATCGGTTCCTTGACGATTTGCACAAGGATTTCCTGTCCCTGAGTCAGTGTGTTCTGAATGCTTCCTTCTTTCTCGAGGATGGGCATGCCGTTGACCTTGGAGAGGGGAACAATGCCGCGTCGGCCGTCGCCTAACAATTCAAGGTATTTCTCCATGGAGTGGAAATAGTTGCCTAGGTCGAGGTAATGCAGGAAAGCATCTCGCTCGTATCCCACACCCACAAAACAGGCATTCAGTCCAGGCATCAGCTTGCGGACCTTGGCAAAATAGATGTTGCCCACGGAGAACTGCTCCGTGCGTCCTTCTTTCTGGAACTCAACCAAACGTTTGTCCTCAAGCAGGGCGATGGAGATGTCTTTGGGCTGAACATCAATGATTACTTCGCTTGTCATAGATTTGGGGAATGGGGAAATCAGTACTGCCTAATTAGTTATTGGATGGGTAACTGCAGGCAGACTGATTCAGAAATAAAGAAAAGTGCCAATATGTCTGTAGCTCAAAGGAAGTGAACTCAACGACATATCGGCACGTGTTTCACAGAAAGTAGCTACAAGGCTTACTTGCTCTTGTGACGCTTCTTTCTCAGTCTCTTTTTGCGTTTGTGGGTAGCCATCTTGTGTCTTTTTTTC
>CAMBWV010000215.1 GCA_945871755.1 uncultured Bacteroidales bacterium | reverse complement strand
CCCATATAAAGATATATGAGTAATATCCCATCAGAAGAAACCATTCAGCGCGCCGCCTACGTCACCCTGGGCTGCAAACTCAACTTCGCGGAAACTTCTACGCTCCGCGACCAGTTGGAAGCCGAGGGCATTCGCCCCATCAGTGAGGGCGAAATGGCCGACGTGTGCATCGTCAATACTTGTAGCGTCACCGAGACGGCCGACCAAAAGTGCCGCCAAGCCATCAACCGCCTGCATCGCCAGCATCCCAATGCCGCTATCATTGTCATCGGTTGCTATGCGCAGTTGAAGGCTGGCGAGATTGCAAGGATGGAGGGCGTGGACCTCGTGCTCGGCATGGAGCAGAAGGGCGAGGTGCCTGCGCGCATCCACGAACTCCTGGCGCGCAAGGCCGAGCTTCGTCCGACGGGCGCAGCCTGTCACGAGTCTGTGGCTGTGGCCACCAAGGACATTCGCACCTTTGTGCCTTCGTGCTCGCGCGGCGACCGTACTCGCTATTTCCTAAAGGTGCAGGACGGTTGCAACTACTATTGCACCTATTGCACCATCCCCATCGCCCGCGGCCGTTCGCGCAATGGCAGCATCGCCTCCCTCGTGGCGCAGGCCGAGGAAGTGGCGCGCCAGGGTGGCAAGGAAATCGTCATCACGGGCGTCAACATAGGCGACTTCGGTCGTACGACGGGCGAGACCTTCCTCCAACTCATCCAGGCTCTGGACCGCGTGGAGGGCATTGAGCGCTATCGCATCTCGTCCATTGAGCCCAATCTGCTGACCGACGAAATCATCGAATGGTGTGCCCAGTCGCGCGCCTTCATGCCCCATTTCCACGTTCCCCTTCAGAGCGGTAGCGACGCCGTGCTGCGCCTGATGCACCGCCACTACGACACCGCCCTCTTCCGCGCCAAAGTGGAGCGCATCCGCGAGGTGATGCCCGACGCCTTTATCGGTGTGGATGTCATCGTGGGTACGCGCGGCGAAACGGCTGAATACTTCGAGGAAGCCTATCAGTTTATTGACAGTTTGGACATCTCGCAGTTGCACGTCTTCAGTTACTCCGAGCGGCCTGGCACCAAGGCGCTCGACATTCCCCACGTGGTCACGCCGCAGGAGAAGCACGCCCGCAGCCAGCGCCTTATCGCCCTGTCCGAGCGCAAGCACAGCGCGTTCTGCCAGCGTTTCGTAGGCACGGAGCGCCCGGTCCTGTGGGAGCACGCCCGCGAGGGACAGCCCATGCAGGGCTTCACCGACAACTATGTGCGTGTGGAACTTCCCGCGGGCCACACAGCACTTGACAATACCATTACCCGAATCACCCTTACAGACTTCGTACGTTGAAACCCATTGCCATCGTTATTCTCAACTGGAACGGCCGCGACATGATGCGCCGCTTCCTGCCCTCGGTCATTGCCCACTCGTCGGCATTGGCCGAAGTCATTGTGGCCGACAACGGTTCTACCGACGGCTCGTGCGAAATGCTGACGGAGGAATTTCCCAGCGTTCGCCAGATTGTCCTGCCTGAGAACTATGGTTTTGCCGAGGGTTACAACCGCGCCCTCTCTGGCCTTGAGGCCGACTATTACCTCCTGCTCAATTCCGACGTGGAGGTGAAGGACGACTGGCTCGCCCCACTCTACGAATATATGGAGCAGCATCCCGAAGTGGCAGCCTGTCAGCCCAAACTCCTGGCCCAGCGCGAGCCCGACACCTACGAATATGCAGGCGCTATGGGCGGACTGGTCGATCGCTATGGCTATCCCTATTGCCGCGGCCGCCTCTTCGACACGGTGGAGAAGGACCACGGACAATACGACGCCGATGCCACGTCCCTGCTTTGGGTCACGGGTGCCGCGCTGCTGGTGCGCCGCAAGGATTGGGAAGCCAGCGGCGGACTGGACGGGCGATTCTTCGCCCACATGGAGGAGATTGACCTCTGTTGGCGACTTTGTTGTCGTGGTCGAAAGGTGGTGTGCGTGCCCGAGAGCCGTGCCTATCACGTTGGCGGTGCGTCGTTGGCGCAGGGAAATCCGCGCAAAACGTTCCTCAACTTCCGCAACAATCTCCTGATGCTCTACAAGAATCTGCCCGACGAGAGCCTGCGCTCCGTATTGCGGATGCGCTGCCTGCTAGACTATGTGGCAGCCGCTAAGTTTCTCCTCTCGGGCGACACGGCCAATGCCCGCGCAGTCGTCAGGGCCCGCCGCGAGTTTGCACGTCTGCGCCGCGAGTTTGCGCCCCAGCGCGCCGAAAATTTGCGCCAGATGCGTGTAGCCCATCCCGCGGGCCACACACGCCTCTGCCTTCTCTGGCAATACTACGCCCGCGGCCGCAAACTTTTCAGCCAGTTGCCCGCGGTCGTTGCACGACGTTAGTTTCATGCGGTCGCTGCGCTCTCGTAGTTTCATGCGGTCGCTGCGCGACCTAGTTTCAACGGAAGCCTGCAGCTTCCTAGTTCCAGGGAACCCCTTCGGGTTTCCTGTTTCAACGCTGCCTTTGGCTGCTGGCTCGATAGTCTCTCTATCTATTATTGTGTAGGAAAGGCTGTTCATAATTCCTCATTCAAAAAATTCCTCATGTCCCCCGCTCTATACCTAATCCCAGTAACCCTCGGCGACACACCGCTAGACCGAGTCCTGCCGTCGCACAATACGGAGGTCATACGCGGCATTTGCCATTTTATCGTGGAGGAGATACGCACCGCCCGCCGCTTCCTCAAGCAGGTGGACCGCGATATCAACATCGACGACCTCACCTTCTATCCCATGGGCAAGCACGCCGATGCCGCCCAGTTCTCCCGTTATCTCGAGCCGCTGCGCCGCGGTGAGCCCGTTGGCGTCATCAGCGAAGCAGGATGTCCCGCCGTGGCCGACCCTGGCGCTGACCTTGTAGCAATCGCCCAGCGCGAGGGACTGAAGGTAGTGCCGCTCGTAGGCCCTTCGTCCATCCTGCTGGCCGTTATGGGCAGCGGTTTCAGCGGCCAGAGTTTCGCCTTCCACGGCTACCTGCCCATTGACGGCAAAGAGCGCACCAAGCGCCTGAAGCAGTTGGAGGCTCGCGCCAAGGCCGAGAAGCAAACCCAACTCTTCATCGAAACGCCTTACCGTAACGCAAAACTCTTCTCCGACATCTGCAATGCCTGCGCGCCGACCACCCGCCTCTGTGTGGCCGCAGGGCTCACCACCGAGCAAGAATACATCCGCACCATGCCGCTCAAGGAGTGGAAACAAAAGGGCCTGCCCGACCTCGGCAAGATTCCCGCCATCTTCCTGATATATTAGTTGTGGTGTTTGTACACCGAGGTGAGAAACGTACCGCACGTTGCTTGCAACGTGTGAGTAAGGAGTTTGTTCTCAGCAGAATATCATTGAGAATAAACACCCTACTCACACGTTGCAAGCAACGTGCGGTACGCTACTT
>CAMBWV010000214.1 GCA_945871755.1 uncultured Bacteroidales bacterium | reverse complement strand
TGTGGTAGATGAGCAACTGGTCGTTGAAGGCGTACCACTCTTGCGGGTGGCGCAGGTAACTGGCGGCTTCGCTCTCCAGTTGGCGGAGGCGGGCCGTATCGCCAGCCGCGCGGGCCTGCTCAATCTGGGCGGGACGGCGCAACGCTGCAAGGAAAATGTCATAATTAGTGCCGCCAAAGCACACCACGTGGGCGCACCCCGAGGGCTGGGCGTTGCCGCCGACGAGGGCCAACTGCCTGCCGCCTACCTGCATGGGAGCAGTGGCGGTCCAGGTGTTTGTCTTGGGATGATAGGCCACGCCGTCCGTATGCACCATGGCCGCTTGTTCTCCATCAGCCAGCGCATAGCCGCCCAGCACGAGGAAGAGCGGGCCCGTGGCATCATTTTGCACCACGCTGGCAGGTTGCACGCGGCCGCGGCCTGGCATGGGCGGGAGGGTTTCCCAGGCTTTGCCGCCCGGATAGCGCAGACGCCAAGCGGCGGTCGAGGCTTTGCCGTCCACCTGTCCGGCTGCCACGTAGATGTAGCCAGCAGGGTCGTAGGCCGCACAGCCGTTGTCCATCGCCTGCGGTAGAGCTGGGAGTGGCGTAGTCAGCACCTTGCCGCCGCGATATTGCAGGAGAAAAGCCTCGCCCGTACTGGTCTGTCCGTCCGTGCCGCCGATACACACCACGCCGTCGCCCACCGTGACGCTGACGCCGTAGGCCAGCGTACGCGGCAAACGTCCTATTTCTTGCCACGCCTGTGCCTTGCCATCGGCTGGCAGGAGCCACACGCGGTCGTAGCATACCTTCGTGCCGCCCTCGGCCGCAGGCGTATCGGGGAAGTTGCATCCGCCCGCCACAATCAGCGCACCGTCATTGAGGGTGCCGGCGAAGGGCGCGGAAATGCCTTGCCCAGGGCTCGCTGTGAGCGCGGGAAGGGACTGGAAGGTCACGTGGTTGTACTTATTATCATTGCCAGAAGCGGCGAAAGCTACCTGTGCCTGAGCATAGAGGCAGACCAGAATGAGGAGAAGGAAACGTGCTTTTCGAATCATGAATGAAGGGTGTTCACTAGGTTAATGGTCCAAAGATAGAACATTTCGCTGAATTAGGGCGGCACGCACGCAGATTTTTTGAGGATGACCGAAAAACGGAAGGGGAATATTTCGCTCGCTGGGAATATTTACCTATTTTTGCAAACAGGGGAGCTACCCCTTGAAAAACACACGCAAAAATAGTAAACCAAGAAATACTTTTGATTATGAAGAAAACATTGTTCTCTGTGGCAGCCCTGCTGCTGGGAGGCTGTTTGTCGATGCAGGCTCAGGTGAGTCTGGTCAATCCCGTGCCCCATCAGGTGGAGCGAAAGGCGGGTGCTGCCGTGGTGGCTGCTCCGAAGGCGTGGGCCATCACCACCGACGCTGGTCGCCACCAGGATGTCGTGCGTCTGCTCCAACAGGCCGAAGGCGCGAAGTCCGATGCGAAGGCTACATTCAAGTTGACCATCGGTGTGAAAGGCGATAAGGCTGTCAAGAAGTACGCGGGCAAAATCCCCGCAAAGGCCGAGGGCTACTATCTCGAAGTGACGCCGAAGGGCGCTGTGCTGGCCGCTGCCGACGAGGTGGGCCTCTTCTGGGCTGCTCAGACTTGGCTCGCCATGGTGAGCCAAGGCAAGATGGAATATTGCTCCATCACGGACTATCCCGACGTGCCCTATCGCGGCGTGGTCGAAGGTTTCTATGGCACACCCTGGAGCCACCAGGCGCGCCTCAGCCAGATTGCCTTCTATGCGCGCCACAAGATGAACGTATATATATATGGTCCGAAGGACGACCCCTGGCACCGCGACAAGTGGCGCGAGCCTTATCCCGAAACCGAGGCCAAGCGCATCAGCGAACTGGCTACCTATGCGCGCAGTCAGGGCGTGAACTTCTACTGGGCCATCCATCCCGGCGTTGATATCAAGTGGACGGAGCAGGACCGCGACTATCTGGTGGCTAAGCTCGAGAAGATGTACGACCTCGGCGTGCGCTCGTTCGCCGTCTTCTTCGACGACATCTGGGGCGAAGGCACACGAGCCGATAAGCAGGCCGAACTCCTCAACTATGTAGATAACAACTTCATTCAGAAGAAGCACGATGTCTCGCCCCTTATCATGTGTCCTACGGAGTATAACCGCGCTTGGGCCAACGATGAGAAGGGTTACCTCCGCACCCTAGGCACGAAGATGAATCAGGGCATCGAAATCATGTGGACAGGCAATTCCGTGGTGCATTGCATCGACCGCGAGAGCCAGGAATGGATCAACCAGCGCATCAACCGCAAGTCGTACATCTGGTGGAACTTCCCCGTGAGCGACTTCGTGCGCGACCACATCCTCCTCGGTCCGGCCTATGGCAACGACCTCGACATCGCCGAAACCATGTCGGGCTTCGTCAGCAACCCGATGGAGCACGCCGAAGCCTCCAAGATTTCCCTCTACGGCATCGCCGACTACACCTGGAATATGCCTGCCTACGACTATCAGGCCGACTGGGAGAAGGGTCTGCGCGAGGTATTGCCCAACAACTACGAGGCACTCCGCACCTTCGCCCTCTACAACAAGGACCTCGGTCCCAACGGCCATGGTTTCCGCCGCGAGGAAGGCGATGAGCTCAAAGCTATTGCCGAGCAGGCGCTGGCGGGACAATCTGGCGCGCGTCAGGCATTGGCACTCAAGTGCGAGGAACTGGGCATTGCCGTTGACCTCCTCCTGAACGATGACAGCAACCCCGAACTCCTGCGCGAACTCCGCCCCTGGCTCTTGCAGGGAAAGAATGTGGCTGCCTACGGACAGGCTGTCGTTTCTCTGGCCGAGGCTGCCACGAAGACGCAGAAGGGCACGGGTCTCCGCTCCTTCGCAAACTACTATCAGCAGGCACGCTCCTTGCAGAAACAGATGTACGACCTCGAGAACAGCAGCGTGCGCCACGCCCTTCAGCCGGGCATCAAGGTGGCCACGAAAGTGCTCATGCCGACCCTCAACGAACTCTTCGCGAAGGCTGTGAATCAGTACAACGCCAACAACGGAACGGACCTCAACCCCGTGGCTGAGTACAATCCCTTCCGCCTCACGAGCAACGTGCAGCAGCTGGCCCTTCTGCCCGTCACGGCCAAGGGTAACGATGTCAACGTGACGCCCGCCTTGGAGGTTATCAACTGGCAAGCAGGTGGCGAGATGGTTATCGAAGGCGACCGTCCCATCACATTTGCTGGCATGGACTTCAACCTTGGCGTACCCGGCGCAGCCAAGCACTTCACCCTTGAATGCCTGGTAAACGGCAACTGGGTTAAGGTACCCCTCCTGCATTATAGCGACAACGATCCCGTCATCCATACGGGCAATGAACTGGGCGGCATGACAGCCACCAAACTCCGCCTGACCAACACCTC
>CAMBWV010000213.1 GCA_945871755.1 uncultured Bacteroidales bacterium | reverse complement strand
CGAAGGAATGATGCTCGCCATCCTCTTCATGAATATGTTTGCGCACGCCATTGACTATTGCTTCGTACAGCGCAATATCAACAAGCGCCTGCGCCGTATGAATACTAATGCCTAATATAAATACGAACGAAAGATTATGAATACCAATAGTAATACCTATACGATTACCTACGCCTCCATCATGGTGGTAATCGTAGCATTCCTCCTCGCGTTCGTATCCTCCAGCTTGAAACCTACGCAGGACAAGAACGTGGAATTGGACAAGAAAAAGCAGATTCTCGCTGCCTTGAATATCCGCAACCTCGAATCGAACGATGCTGTCGAGACCAAATACAACGAAGTCGTATTGGCCGACATGATTATCAATGCCGACGGCAAGGTGATGAACGAGGGTGCTGATAAGGATAAGGCTGGTTTCACCGTTGCCAACAAAGACGTAACGCCCGAGAATATGCCCGTTTATCGTTGCGCCGTCAAGGGTGATACGCTCTACGTTTTTCCTATGACGGGACGTGGCCTCTGGGGCGGCCTCTGGGGCTATGTGGCCGTGAAGAACAGTCAGGAAGCCACCGTCTATGGTGCTTACTTCTCTCACGAAAGTGAAACGGCTGGCCTCGGTGCCTTGATTGCTGAAGAAAAGTTCCAGGATTCTTTCAAAGGCAAGAAGCTTTATGCTGATTCTACCAGCCAGCAGGTGGACCTCACCGTAGTGAAAAACGGCAAAGTAGATCCAGGTAAGGAACACATCCAAGTGAACGGTATCACGGGTGCCACGCTCACCAGTGTTGGTGTGGCAGATATGGTCACCACGGGCCTTCAGGCATACGACAAATTCCTTCGTGCTAACAGATAGTTGATGTAAAACAGTAGGCGAGCGACCCGAAAGGGTGGGGGAAAGAGTTTTATCCGCCCCCCCGACAAAGAAACCACTCCTTATATATATATAGGTGTAGTTCGCAGGGCCTTCCCTTCGCTTACCCAATAACAAAACTTATGAGCCAATTATTCTCCAAAGAAAATAGAGCGGCATTCATGAACCCGCTCAACATCGACAACCCTGTAGCCGTACAGGTACTGGGTATCTGTTCGGCACTGGCTGTGACGGCACAGCTCGAACCTGCCATTGTGATGGGTTTGTCGGTAACTGTGATTACGGCTTTTGCCAACGTGATTGTTTCACTCCTGCGCAAGACTATTCCCAACCGAATTCGTATTATCGTACAGTTGGTCGTAGTGGCAACGCTCGTAACCCTTGTGAGCCAGGTGCTCAAGGCATTTGCCTATGATGTGAGCGTACAGCTGAGTGTCTATGTCGGACTGATTATTACAAACTGTATTCTCATGGGCCGTCTTGAGGCCTTTGCCATGCAGAATGGTCCTTGGGAATCCTTCCTTGATGGCGTTGGTAGCGGTCTGGGTTACGCCTGGATTCTCGTAGCCGTAGGAGCTGTTCGCGAATTTTTCGGTGCAGGCACACTGCTCGGCTTTACCATTATTCCCGAAAGCATGATGGAAGCCAATGGCGGCTGGTACGTTCACAATGGTATGATGACGATGCCCGCTATGGCCTTGATTCTCGTCGGCTGTATCATCTGGGCACACCGCGCTTACAACGATCGCAAAGAAAAGAAGTAGTAAACACATTTCCATAGGCTTGTCAGTATTCTGTCAAGCCTGCAAACCAAAAAATATCAATTATTATGGAACAAATGCTTAGTCTCTTTGTCCGCTCCATCTTTGTGGACAATATGATATTTGCTTTCTTCTTGGGAATGTGCTCCTACTTGGCTGTTTCCAAGAATGTCAAGACTGCCCTCGGTCTAGGCGTAGCTGTCACGTTCGTGCTGATTATCACAGTGCCCGTTGACTATCTGCTCCAAACCAAGGTGCTTGGTCCTAACCAGTTGGTGGACGGAGTTGACCTATCTTTCCTCTCGTTCATACTCTTCATTGCTGTTATCGCAGGTATGGTGCAGTTGGTTGAGATGATTGTTGAGCGTTTCTCGCCTTCGCTGTATGCCGCTCTGGGTATCTTCCTTCCCCTGATTGCCGTTAACTGTGCCATTATGGGTGCCAGCCTCTTTATGCAACAGCGTATTGGCATGGACCCCAATAGCAGCCAGTACATCGGCAGCGTAGGCGATGCTTTCGTATATGCCCTTGGTAGCGGTATTGGTTGGTTGCTTGCCATCGTAGCCCTTGCTGCTATTCGCGAGAAAATGGCCTACACCGATGTGCCCAAGCCCCTGCAGGGTCTCGGTATCACCTTCATCACCGTAGGTCTGATGGCGATGGCTTTCATGTGCTTCTCAGGTCTGAACATCTAAAATTCGCAACTCACAATGGATATCAATCTTATATTAGCAAGTATCGGAGTATTCCTCGTGATTATACTCCTGGTGGTAACCATTCTGCTGGTTGCCAAGAAATATCTCTCACCCTCGGGCAACGTTAATATTACCATCAATGGTAAAGACACGATTAGCGTAGAGCAGGGTGGCAGTCTGTTGAGCACCTTGGCCGCCAACGACATCTATCTCCCTTCTGCTTGTGGCGGTAAGGGTAGTTGCGGACAGTGCAAATGCCAAGTGAATGAAGGCGGTGGTGAAATTCTCGACTCAGAGCGCGGACAGTTCACTCGTAAGCAAGTGAAGGAACACTGGCGTCTGGGTTGCCAGTGCAAAGTGAAGGGCGACCTCGCCATTACCGTACCTGATTCTGTCATGGGCGTCAAGGAATACGAATGTACCGTTATCTCCAACAAGAACGTGGCTACGTTTATCAAGGAGTTCAAGGTACAGCTTCCCGAAGGTGCGCAGATGGACTTCATTCCTGGTTCTTACGCCCAGATAAAGATTCCAACCTTCTCCATTGACTACGACAAAGACTTCGACAAGTCGCTTATCGGCGAAGAATACCTGCCCGCGTGGGAGAAGTTCGGCCTCTTCCCCCTTAAGTGCGTCAACACCGAGCCTACCATCCGCGCCTATTCTATGGCCAATTATCCCGCAGAAGGAAATGTGTTCATGCTCACAGTGCGTATTGCCACACCTCCCTTCAAGGCAGACCGCAGCGGTTTCATGGAAGTCAATCCCGGTATCGCTTCTTCCTATATCTTCAGCCTCAAGCCTGGTGACAAGGTTATCATGAGCGGCCCCTACGGCGATTTCCATCCTCACTTCGACTCCAAGAAGGAAATGATTTGGGTCGGCGGTGGTGCAGGTATGGCTCCCCTCCGTGCGCAAATCATGCACATGGCTAAGACGCTCAAGACAACCGACCGCGAGATGCACTATTTCTACGGTGCACGCGCCCTCAACGAAGTATTCTATCTCGAAGACTTCCACGGCCTGGAGAAGGAATTCCCCAATTTCCATTTCCACCTCGCCCTCGACCGTCCCGACCCCGCAGCCGATGCAGCAGGTGTTCCCT
>CAMBWV010000212.1 GCA_945871755.1 uncultured Bacteroidales bacterium | reverse complement strand
CCTTACTCACACCTTGCAAGCAAGGTGCGGTACTTTCACGTTACTCCATGGCCTTAGCAATGAGAACAAACTCCTTACTCACACCTTGCACAGCAAGGTGTAGTACTTTTCTCACCTCGGTCATACGCCCAATATCGCTGAGCCACACGCCTTCAAGCGAGGTGTGGTACATCACCTCAGTATATCTCCAAGCAACAAATCGCAGGCCGCAAAGTTGACGGAAAGGGGTAGGGCAGGGGTGGGGCAAGGGTAGGGCAGTGGCTTGAGGAGGGAAGCGTGCACCCCCAGCACCGCGCCTTTTCTCACGGCTAACCTTGTACAAGTCAGAAAAATCCCTTACTTTTGTACGCGGTAAATGAGTATGTTCCTGCTAAAAAATCAGGTATGGAAAGTGAGAATCACAACATAGAGTACAAAGAAACGTGGCGCGATGAGTATCTGAAATGGATATGTGGCTTTGCCAATGCACATGGCGGAAAGATGCTGATAGGTGTTGACGATAAAGGCCGTGTGGTAGGCGTTGAGAAACCTAAGAAACTCATTGAGGATATCCCCAATAAAGTTAGGGATGTAATGGGTATTCTTGTAGAAGCCAATAGGCTGGAGGAAGAAGGCAAGGTGTATGTTGAGATTTTGGTGGAGCCGTACCCTTATCCCATTAGTTACCGTGGACGCTACTATCAAAGGTGTGGGGCTACTAATCAGGAACTGAAAGGAGCGCCCCTTGACCGTTTCCTCTTGAGAAGACAAGGGAAGACATGGGACGGTGTACCCGTTCCTTACCTCTCAGCAGAAGATTTGGATAATGAAACATTCACTTTATTCCGTAAGTATGCCAGACTGAGCAAACGTATGGATGAGGAGGACCTGCTAGATGATAACAATAGTCTACTTGAGAAATTGCGTTTGTATGATGGCTCCTATTTGAAACGCGCTGCCGCTCTTCTCTTTCATCCCGCCCCAGAACAGTATGTCACGGGTGCTTATATCAAGATTGGTTTCTTTAGAGAGGATGCCGATTTGGTGTATCAAGACGAAGTGCATGGCAACCTCTTTCAACAAGTACGCAAGGTGATGGACCTGCTCTGCACGAAATACATGAAGGCCATTATAACTTATGAAGGGATTCAACGAATAGAAACCTTCCCCATACCTCGAGAAGCATTGAGGGAGGCCCTGCTCAATGCGTGCATCAATAAAGACTATGCAGATACCTCGCCCATCCAAATCAGAGTGACTGATAAGATGCTGCAAATTGTCAATGGTGGCATATTGCCCGAAGGCTGGACCATCAAAACCCTGTTGTCCTCCCACCGAAGCATGCCCTACAACCCAGATATTGCCAACACTTTCTTCCGTGCTGGTGAAATCGAAGCATGGGGACGAGGTATAGAGCGTATCATCAAAGGCTGCAAGCGCGATGGATTCTCTACAGTAGATTTTCGCTACGATGCTTGTGGGTTGTGGACGACGTTCACGTATCATTATCCTAAGCGTGCAAGCCAGAAAAACGAAAAGAAAACTCACCAAGATATTACATTGCTCCAACAAGAAATATTGAACTATTTGTCTCGTCATCCTCAGGCGACCATATTAGAAGTAACAAATATCTTAGGATCTGGATCTCTGGGAAGAATAAAATACAACATACAACGCTTAAAGGCGTTGGGACTCCTTGAACGAGTTGGCTCAGATCATGGCGGTTGTTGGAAAGTGCCTGATACTGGAGAATCTGCCTCTTAACGAATGGGGTGTTATAAGATATAGGTATTCTGATTCCAATCATTATTGCTTCTTTGTTGTCAAGAATAGTTTAGCAAAAGACTCATGGTGTTAGCCGTGAGTCTTTTGCTGATTGGTAAGCCCGCCAAAAACTATACGCAAATTTTGATGGTTTATTAGTTATTCTGCTCTGCCCGTGCACGTCTGAATACTAGGTGGAGCAAATAGTAATGCCATTCCAGTTTTATCCAGATTTTATCCAGATTTTATCCAGATTATTTAGGTATGAATTTTTTAATCGCATAGAAATTAGCTAGATATGGTATTATGAGTTTCTGTGGCTATCCTGATTTTTATCCAGATTTTATCCAGATTTTATCCAGATTTCATCCAGATTTCATCCAGATTCTATCCTGAGCAAATCCTAACTACACTATATCTCCAAGCAACAATTTGCAGGCCGCAAAGTTGACGGCAGGGGTAGGGCAGGGGTGGGGCAAAGGTAGTGCAGAGGCTTGAGGAGGGATGCATGCGTCCCCAGTACCGCGCCTTTTCTCACGGCTAACCTTGTACAAGTCAGAAAAATCCCTTACTTTTGTAGGCAAAAAGCGAGCATGACAGAGCTGGAAACCTCAGATAAAGTTGTTCTGCTGGGACAGAGCGAAGCGGAACTCAAGCAGTTGGCCCAGGAAATGGGGCTGCCTGCCTTTGTGGGCAAGCAGATGGCGCAATGGTTGTATGTCAAAGGCGTAATGACCATTGACGCGATGACGAATATCTCGAAAGCCAACCGCGAACGCCTTGCCCAGCACTGCACCATCGGTGCGCATGGCCCTGCCGAGGCGATGCGCTCGGTGGATGGTACGGTCAAGTATCTCTATCGTACGCTCGACGGCCACTACATCGAGTCCGTTTATATCCCCGACGGCGACCGCGCTACCTTGTGCGTCAGTTCGCAGGTGGGGTGCAAGATGGGGTGCGCCTTTTGTATGACAGGGCGACAAGGGTATGCCGCGTCGCTCTCCGCTGCTGAGATTCTCAACCAGATTTATGCCTTGCCCGAGCGCGAAACGCTGACCAACGTGGTCTTTATGGGCCAGGGCGAACCCTTCGACAATATCGACGCTGTGCTGCGCGCCACTGAGGTACTCACTGCTCCGTGGGGTTTCGCGTGGAGTCCCAAGCGCATCACCGTCAGTACCGTTGGTCTGCGTGCTGGTTTGCAACGCTTCCTCAACGAAAGCCGTTGCCATCTGGCCGTCAGCCTCCACCATCCCCTCCACGAGGGACGCGAGGCGCTGATGCCCGCCGAGCGCGCCTTTCCGGCTCGTGAACTGGTGGAACTATTGCGCCAGTACGATTTCTGCCGCCGCCGTCCGATGAGCGAGGATAGTTCGCACCAGCGCCGCCTGAGTTTCGAGTATATCGTTTTCAAGGGTATCAACGACAGTATGGACCATGCCCGCGCCTTGGTGTCGCTGCTCGATGGGCTGGACTGCCGCATCAACCTCATCCGTTTCCACGATATTCCCGATACGCCGCTCCAGGGCGTGGACGATGCCGCCATGCTGCGCTTCCGCGACTATCTGACGGGCCACGGCATCTTCACCACGATTCGCGCATCGCGCGGCCAGGATATCTTCGCGGCTTGCGGCCTGCTCTCTACCAAGAAGCAGGAGGAAGAGAGGGGGTAGCGGTCGCTTTGCTCCCTTAGTTTCAACGGTCGCTTTGCTCCCT
>CAMBWV010000211.1 GCA_945871755.1 uncultured Bacteroidales bacterium | reverse complement strand
AGCACCCGCTCCTTCTTCACCAATACCATCCAGCCCCTCAAGCTCGAGGAATTCAGCAACGAAGATATTGAAAAGAACATCCTTGAGGTTTATGCCAAACTCTACCACCAGTACGAGGAGGACAAGAAGTACATCCCCGAGGGCAATCTCATCGAAGTGAAATTCGAGGACTTCGAAGCCGACGCTCTGGGCATGACCGAAAAGATTTACAAGACGCTCAATATTCCTGGCTGGAACGAAGCCAGCACGGCCATTGAGCAATACGTAGGTTCGAAGAAGGGCTACAAGAAGAACAAATACAACTACGAAGCCCGCACCCGCGAACTCGTAGAAAAGCACTGGAAGTTCGCCATCGACCAATGGGGCTACCATCTTGACTAACTACCATGGAAGCAAGGAAAAAGGACTTTCCTCTGCCGATATTGCTAAAATAACGGGGCTTTCTGTGGAAGAAATTGCGCAGGCATAGCAATACCTGTAATCCTAGAAATTCTAGCTGTTCTAGCTGTTCTAGAAAATCTAGAACTTCTAGAAAATCTAGAGAATCTAGAGAATCTAGAAAATCTAGAAATCCCCAAACAAGCATCATACAACAAACACCATGTATATTACCATCTCGAACGAAATCCTTGCGCTGACGATTGATATTCAAGGGGCCGAGACCCGCAGTCTGAAAGACGTGCACACAGGTACGGAATACTTGTGGCAGGGCGACCCAGAGTTCTGGACGGGTACGAATCCCATCCTTTTCCCAGCCTGCGGCGGTTGCTGGAACGGCACCTACCGTCACGGCGGACGTGAATACGCCATGCCCAAGCACGGATTTGTGCGCAAACAACCTTGGACCGTTGCCCAACAGACGGACAATAGCGTCACGCTCGCCTACACGCCTAGCGAGAAAGAGCTCGAGCAGTTCCCCTTCCCTTGCCGCATCAGCGTCACCTACCAGTTGGTGGGTCGCAAGATGGTTGCGCAGTTTGGCGTAGAGAACTTGGGCGAATCGACCATGTACTTCCAGATGGGCGGACACCCCGGTCTGAATCTCCCCGACTACGACCCCCAGCGCCCCATCAGCGGCTACATCGCCCTGGAGGGCCAGCCCGAGTCCGTCCTCCGCGCCACCACGCAGGGATGCACCGAGCCCGAGCGCTTCCCCTTCCCGCAGGAGCGGCCAGGCTACGTGCCCATCTGCGTAGATACCTTTGCCAACGAAGCGCTGATTTTCGACAATCAACAAATCACGGCTGCCACCATCCACCGTACGGACGGCACACCCCTGGCCCGCGTGGAGAGCGGCGCGCCCGCCTGGCTCTTCTGGGCACCACAGGGACAGCACGCCCCCTTCGTCTGTGCCGAGCCATGGTATGGCCTTTGCGACCGCATCGGCTTTGAAGGCACTGTCGAGGAGCGCCCCTACATCAACGCCCTTCCCGCTCACGCCACTTGGAATGGCGGCTACAGCGTAGAGGTTTTCTAGGCAGACCCCATCCCGCTAATACCCAAATATTCATCAATTTATATGGACCACTCTCTTTTTATCTACAATACCCTTTCCCGCAGTAAGGAACTCTTCCGTCCCCTCAACGAGGGACACGTCGGCATGTACGTCTGCGGCCCCACCGTCTATGGCGACGCCCACCTGGGCCACGCCCGTCCCGCCATCACGTTCGACCTCGTCTTTCGCTATCTCAAGCACCTCGGCTACAAGGTGCGCTACGTCCGCAATATCACTGACGTAGGCCACCTCGAGCACGATGCCGACGAGGGCGAGGACAAGATTGCCAAGAAGGCGAAGCTCGAACAGCTCGAGCCCATGGAGGTTGCCCAGCACTACACCAACCGTTTCCACGAGGCCATGGCGGCCCTCGGCTGTCTGCCGCCCAGCATCGAGCCCCATGCCACGGGCCATATCATCGAGCAAGAGGCCCTCGTGCGTCAGATTCTCGATGCTGGCTATGCCTATGAGTCCAACGGCTCGGTGTATTTCGATGTAGAGAAATACAACAAGGACCACAAATACGGCATCCTCTCGGGCCGCAACCTCGAGGACGTCATCAATGCCAGCCGCCAACTCGACGGCGTAGGCGAGAAGCGCAACCAGGTGGACTTTGCCCTCTGGAAGAAGGCGCAGCCCGAGCACATCATGCGCTGGCCGAGCCCCTGGGGCGACGGTTTCCCGGGTTGGCATTGCGAATGTACGGCCATGGGACGCAAGTATCTAGGCCAGCAGTTCGACATCCACGGCGGCGGAATGGACCTCGTCTTCCCCCACCACGAATGTGAAATCGCGCAGGCCGTTGCCTCGCAAGGCAAACCCATGGTGAAATACTGGATGCACAACAACATGATTACCATCAACGGCCAGAAGATGGGCAAGAGCCTGGGCAATTTCATCACCCTCTCGCAGTTCTTCACGGGCGACCACGAGAAACTCGAGCAAGCCTACTCGCCCATGACCATCCGCTTCTTCATTCTCCAGGCGCACTATCGTTCAACCGTCGATTTCTCCAACGAAGCACTTCAGGCTTCGCAGAAGGGCTTGGAACGTCTGATGGAGGCTTTCGCCCAAATTGAGCGCGTGCAGCCTACCGAGGACGGCACTCTCACCGAAACCTATGCCGAGGAACTCACCCAGAAGTGCTACGAAGCGCTCGACGACGATTTCAATTCGCCCATCGTCATTAGCCACCTCTTCGACGCCTGCCGCACCATCAACCAACTCGTTGACCGCAAGCAAACCATCACGCCAGCGGGCCTCGAAGCCCTCCGCCAGACGCTCAACGTCTTCGTCCACGACATCCTCGGTCTCCGCACCGAGGCCCAAGGCGGCACGAAGCGCGAGGAGGCGTTCGGCGCAGCCGTTGATATGCTCCTCGAACTCCGTGCCAAGGCCAAGGCCGCCAAGGACTGGGCCACCAGCGATGCCATCCGCGACCGTCTGGCTGAGCTCGGCTTTGAGGTGAAGGACACCAAGGACGGCGCTACTTGGCGACTGGGAGCTAAGTAGAATGAGGAATCTACCAATCTGATGTGGCTTAGGTAAGGGGCAAAAGCATTAGCGTGCAAGCGTTTATAGAGACGCTTTTGCCCTTTCAGGGCGCAATAGCGGCGGCTAATCTACCCAGGGCGTTGCCCTGGGCTATGCGCTTGCTGGGCCTTCAGCCCGCTCCTTAAACGCTTGTCAGCTACAAGTAGAGAAGTTCTTTTTTGGCTCTGTAACGTAACAACTCAGGTGGTTGCAAGGCAATGTACCACACCTTGCTTGAAGGCGTGTGGCTCAGCGATATTGGGCGTATGGCCGAGGTGAGAAATGTACCGCACCTTGCTTGCAAGGTGTGAGTACAGGGTTTGTTCTCATTGAAAAAGAAATGGAGTAACGTGAAAGTACCGAGGGAATCGGAGTAACGTGAATGTACCGCACCTTGCTTGCAAGGTGTGAGTACGGAGTTTGTTCTCATTGAAAA
>CAMBWV010000210.1 GCA_945871755.1 uncultured Bacteroidales bacterium | reverse complement strand
AGCAGAACACCGCGACCCGCGTGGGCGGTGTACTGACTGACCTCGCCAACTTCGTGGGCGAGGCTGTCTTTGCTGCCGGAATGGCCACAAAGACCAACACCGCAGGCGTGTCGCTGCTCATCAAGTACTACAATGCGGACGGACAGCCCTACACCAAGCAACTGCCCCTGCCAGTGGTCAGCCTGCAAAGCGCAGGATTACTTACCCCTGCGCAGCTGGCTGACCTCAACACCGCTGACCGCAACGAAACATCCGCAAGGGAGGCTGCGGACACGGAACTGCTGCGCCGCATACAGGGCAAAAGCACCAGTTCCTCGGCCTATTCCGACCCCTGCATCAACCTCGGAAGCTTTGACCACCTCTATGCCGAGGACGGCACGACTATCGTCAAGCACGCCCCCATTGTGGCACAAGAGGCACTCGAAGCCCAACTCCAAGGCACAATGCAGCAGGTGATGAAATACATCGGCAAGATGCGCGGACAGATTTATGGCATTCCTTTCGAGGCGTGGAACTTCGTACACCGCTGGCCGAATGCCCATCAGTCCTCTATCTATGTGCAGGTGCTGCACAGCAATTTCCCCGCCAATGCCGCTGGCGACCTCTCGGGGCAGGACAGCCACCTCCACACCCTTTGCCGCACCGTTAAGGTCTATTTGGATGCGGACGGCAACTTTGACCACAGCGAGGTTTCTCCCTGGAGGGAGTGCAGCCTGCAAGAGGCAGACCGCAACAACCTCGCCGCCTTCGCCTACCTCGGTGATTTCGCTTCGCTGGATGCTGCTGGGGCTAAAGCCGCCACTATCCCCTACGCGGGCAACGCGGACTTTGTCCTGCTCCGCTTCCGCATCGGAGGCAAAGGCGGGCTTATCCTCCAAAACGTAAACGGCGCAAGTACCGAACAATACCTCTTCTACAACGGCAAACGTTATGTGCGCTACGTTGATTTCACTTCCGCCGACCGCACCGCCGTCAAGACGGTGCAGGCGTGGAAGCTGGACGGCGTGGCTTACATCTTCTATGACGCTACCAACCGCATCATCTACCAGCGCAACCAGTGGGACGAGAACATCAGCGGCGGAGGGCCTTCGACCCTGCCGCTCGCTTCTGCCGACTACGCTGGACTACTTTCCAACACGGCATTTACCCACCTGTCCAATTTCAACATCAACGAGCACAGCACGCCCAACACCAACACCGTGCGCCTACTCTTTAGCAAGCCGCTCACAGGGGAGGCTGGCATAGCCACGCTTGCCGCCGCTACCTCCGCCCGTGCGGGCGTGATGACGGCTGCAGACAAGACCCTGCTTGACACGCTGGGCAAAACCTGCAAGCACCTTGGCACGTTTGCCAACCGCACGGATGTGCTGGCCGCTGCCTCTACCTTCGCCATAGTCAGCAACAGCAGCCTTTGCCTGCTGACCGCTACCGTGACGGTGTCCTCTTCCGCACAGAATGCCGTGCTTATTCTCCAGCAGGTGCAGAAGAACAGCGATGGCAGCGGGCAGACCCTCCAATACATCCACGCGGACAAGAAGTGCTACACCCGTTACATCAGTTTCTCCGCAACTGCCCTCACGGAGGTGCAGCCCGTCCAGTTTGACGGCGCACGCAACCTCAGCCTCTCGGGGCGCGTGCTCCAAATGAAGAACATGTGGGGTGACAACGTGGGCAGCAGCGCGACCCTGCCCGACAACGAGAACCTCTACGAGGGCACGGCAGGAACGGACAGCGTGCCACTTGTGCTCGCCAAGACCTTCGGCGGCACGGCCACCGCTACGCTGGCCGCTGCCACATCTGCCCGCGCCGGGATGCTGACCGCCGCGCTCTACAACGAGTTGAAGACCGCCACGGCCAACATCGCCGCCCACTACGAGGAGATACAGAACCACCTCAATACCATCTACGCGCGCCTCTCTGTCATTGAGAACAAAATCGAAGCCTACCACCCGTCAAGCACCCAGTCATGAGCCGACAGAAAACCTCCCACATAGACCACACGCTGCTCCAGCCCGAAATCCTCGACCTCGGCACGAACGGCCTGCAAGCCGTCATCGCTACCGTGGAGGACACCACGGGCATCTTCGACGACTACCGCATGCAGTACCGCCCTGTGCCTGGCAGACCGGGGGAGTTGTTTGCCCCCTGGGGCTACAACAACCTGCTGCCCTTTAAGATTGCAGACCTTGTGGGGGCTGACGAAGTCACTGCCCAAAACAAGTTCTTCAATGTCCTCACCTGCTACGGCGCTGGTTTGGCCTTGCAGGGCGCGGACGGGCAGCCCACCACGCACGCGGACGCGCTGCGCTTCGCCCGCCGCTCTGCCTTGTCCACTTTCTTCCTGGAGCAAATCACCGACTGCAAGTTTTTCTTCCTTGCCGTGGCGGTAATTATCCTCTCCAAGGACGGCTCGCAAATCAACCGCCTTGTGCACAAGGACGCTTGCTTCTGCCGCCTGGCCAAGGCGGACAAGTTCGGGCGCATCCGCTATGTCTATTACGCCAACTGGAAGAAAGCGGGCTTGCAGAAGGATGAGGTGGAACGCATCCCCCTGCTGCGCGAGGACGACCCCATCGGCGACCTCATGGTCAAGATGGGGCGCGAACCGGGCGAGGACGGGCGATGCTTCGTGCGCACGCCCATCCGCAAGTTCGCTATCCTGCTCCGCTTTCCTACGGTGGGTTGTCAGTATTACCCCACGCCGTACTATGCCGCCATGTTCCGTGGTGGGTCGTACTTTGAAAAGCGGTTGATTTCCGCTGCCAAGATTGCGAAGATACGAAATCATGCCAGCGTCAAGTACCAGGTCGAAGTGGAGCACAAGTATTGGCAGAAGATTGTGGACGAGGAGCGCATTACCGATCCTTTGAAAATCAAGGAACGGATAAAGCGCGAAAAGGAGAACATCCGCGACTTTGTCGCAGGAGTCCACAATTCGGGCAAGGCTTGGATTACAGGTTACTATGTGGACCCGCTGGGTCACGAAGTACGCGATATTCGCGTGGTGAACATTGAGGGCAGCAAAGAGGGTGGCGACTACGCCGATGACATCAACGTGGCCGCCAACACGCTTTGCTATGCCGACAATACGCATCCTAACTTGGTCGGGGCTGTGCCAGGCAAAAGCCAATCGAACAACTCGGGCTCTGACAAGCGGGAGTTGTTCACGATTAAACAGGCTCTCGAAGGTGCGTTCCACGACCTTCTCTTGCGCCCCTTGGAGTTGGTCTGCGAGTTCAACGGCTGGGACGATGTGCGCCCTGCCGTGCCGATGATTATGCTCACCACGCTGGATGAGCATACCGATGCCAAACGTATCAACCCTAATAACCCATCCTAATATGTCACAGAAAACCATTATCCTAGGCACTGCGCATCGCGTGAACGTGGGCGGTAACCGTAGTCCAAATGGTGTCCTCCGGGAATACCGCTTTTCGCGCGATGTCTGCAAACGACTAAAAAAGGAACTCG
>CAMBWV010000209.1 GCA_945871755.1 uncultured Bacteroidales bacterium | reverse complement strand
AAAACCTCTACCTCTTCGAGCTCAAACTGAATCGTTCGGCCGAAGCAGCCATGCAGCAAATCAACCTGAAGGACTATCCCGCGCGCTTCGCCCTCTGCGGCCTGCCCATTGTTAAGGTGGGCATCAACTTTGATGCGGAGAGCCACACGATTTCGGACTGGGAGATTGAGGGGGCGCAATAGGAGTTCGTCTGAGGTTGAATGGCAGCAAGGTAGGGAACTTAAACTTCCTCCTGCCTACCCTTCGGAGAGCCCAACACTTTAGCCTGCCCCAAGTACGCGTCTAATCCTTACAGCAAAAAAACAAAAGGAGAGGCTGTACCATGAAACAAACGCATGGTACAGCCTCTCCTTTATGTGCTGTAGGTTTCTCGCAAGCGGCGACACTAACTGGCCACGTGCACACCCGCAACGGCACGACCGCTGGGCTCGTTCATCGTCTTGAAAGCTTCGTCCCAGGCTAGGGCTTCGGCTGTCGAACAGGCCACGCTGGGGACACTGGGTACGCAGCGCGCGGCACTATCGCTGGGGAAATACTCCTCGAAGATGCTGCGATAGTAGTATTCCTCCTTGTTCATGGGTGTGTTGATGGGGAAGCGCTCGGCGGCGTGGGCCATCTGTTCGTCCGTCACGGCTTGGGCGGTGATTTCCCTCAAGGTGTCTATCCAGGAATAACCTACGCCATCACTGAACTGTTCCTTCTGTCGCCACGCCACGCTCTCGGGCAACAGGTCGGCACAAGCTTCGCGCACCACCTTCTTCTCGATGACATCGCCGGGGCACATCTTGGCCGAGGGATTCAGGCGCATGGCCACATCAAGGAACTCCTTGTCGAGGAAAGGCACGCGACCTTCTACGCCCCAGGCCGACAGGCTCTTGTTGGCGCGCAGACAGTCGTAGAGATGGAGTTTGCCGAGTTTGCGCACAGTTTCCTCGTGGAAGGCGCGGGCATCGGGGGCTTTGTGGAAATAGAGGTAGCCACCGAATATCTCGTCAGCGCCTTCGCCCGAAAGCACCATCTTGATACCCATCGACTTGATAACGCGCGCTAGGAGATACATCGGTGTGGAGGCGCGCACGGTTGTGACATCGTAGGTCTCGATGAAATAAATGACATCGCGCACGGCGTCGAGGCCCTCCTGTATGGTGTAGTTGATTTCGTGATGCACGGTGCCGATATGGGCTGCCACCTCGCGGGCCTTGGCCAGGTCGGGCGCGCCCTTCAGACCTACGGCGAAGGAGTGGAGGCTGGGCCACCAGGCATCCTGCGTGTCGCCGCTTTCGATGCGGTGGGCGGCAAATTTCTTGGCGATTGCCGAAATGACGGAACTATCCAGACCACCCGAGAGGAGGACGCCATAGGGCACATCGCACATCAGCTGCCGCTTGACGGCCGCCTCGAGTGCCTGACGTAGTTCGGCGGGGTCGGCCACGTTGTCCTTCACAGCCTCATACGCCATCCAGTCGCGCTGGTACCAACGCTTCATCTCGCCCTCACTGCCGCGATAGTAGTGGCCAGGAAGGAAGGGTTCGTAGCGCGAGCAACGGCCTTCGAGGGCTTTGAGTTCGGAGGCCACATAGACGCGGCCCTCGTCATCATATCCTATATATAAAGGTATAACGCCTATGGGGTCGCGCGCAATGAGGTAGTCGTCCTGCTCCTCGTCGTAAAGGGCGAAAGCGTAGATGCCGTTGAGTTCTTCTAGAAACTCAATGCCCTTCTCGCGATAGAGCGCTAGGATGACTTCGCAGTCGGAACCCGTGGAGAAAGCATAGCGACCCGCGTAACGCTCGCGGATTTCGCGATGGTTGTATATCTCGCCATTGACCGCCAGGACCTGATGGCCGTCGGGCGAGAAGAGAGGTTGTCGTCCGCTCTGGGGATCGACAATCGAGAGACGTTCGTGGCAGAGAATGGCAGACTTACCGCAATAGATTCCGCTCCAATCGGGACCGCGGTGGCGGATGGTCTTACTCATGTCAAGGGCTTGCTGACGAAGGGCAGGCGTTTGCTGCTTGATCTGAAAGATGGCTGTGATTCCACACATATTATATATATATTTATTATAGGTATTCAAATTGCTCGCGCAAGAGGCACACGAAGAGGCGCGTCTGCGCGAGGCGTTTCTTTTCGCCGTGCAAAGATAAAAAGAAATAATTTACCACATAGGAACTTTCAGTGTATAATTTCTTTCTTTTTGTGCATTGTGCAAACCTTTTTCTTAGACGAACGTGCACGCAAGCCTGTTTTATTTAGAGAAGCCAAGGAGGGTTGCAAGGGTAAGGCGCACAGAATCAGCGGAATAGGAAAAAGCCCAAAAAAAGTCCTTATCTTTCGTCTGTGGGTTAAAATAAAAATCCTACCTTTGCAGCATGAATATCCTTGCAAAACACATAGAAAGCCTCCTCTTGGAGAACGACTGCGTAATCGTACCTGGCTTGGGCGGTTTCGTAGCCAGCTATGTGTCTGCACGTTTGGTGGAGGACGAAGGCATCTTCCTCCCGCCCCACCGACAAGTAGGATTCAATCCCCTCCTGCAAATCAACGATGGTTTGCTTGTTCAGAGCTACATGCTGGCCTACGATGTGAACTTCCCTGAGGCTACGGCCATCATCAACGAGGCGGTGAACGTCATCAAGGCGGATTTGCAGAACAAAGGGGAAATGGAAATCGGCAGCGTAGGCCGCCTCCGCCTTGGCATTGATGGTCGCTACGACTTCACACCCAACGAAGCGGGCATCCTCTCGCCCAGCCTCTACGCCCTGGATGCGCTTCCCTTGATTGCGCTGGCCGAAATGAACATTGAGCAAGAGGAAGACGCGAATCAGCAAGTTACAGAAGACAACGAAGAAGGCGAAGAAACCTCCGAGGAATCGGCCAAAACCTACACGCTACGCATCAACCGCTATGTGGTTCACTATGCCGCTGCCGCCATCATCGCCCTCGTATTCTACATCCTTTGGGCTACACCGATTACACAGGCACCCTGTCAGTCGCAGATGGCTTCTATGTTGCCCAACCTCCAACTAGTGGACAATCATTCTCAGTCTGCGAAGCCTGCGAAGGCCATCGCCAAAACACAACAAGCAACTCCCGCAGCACAGGAGCAGATTCCCGCAGCACAGGAGGCTCAACCTACCCCCCAACCCACTACTGCCGTCAACGAAACGACCAATAAACAAGGGTTTACACTCGTCTTGGCTAGCCACGTTGCACCAGCAGGAGCCACCAGACTCTGCGAGAAATTGGCAGAAGCAGGTTATCCTGGTGCACAGGTTTACCAAAACAAGTACACAACGAGCGTCATCTTCGGCCGCTTCGCCAGTCGTGAGGAAGCCAAGGCCCAGTTGAACAGCCTCCGCAGCCAGTCCGAGCATTTCAAGGACGCATGGATATACGAGTTCTAGTTGAAATGCCATCGCACTGCCGCTGGCCCGCATCCATGTCCGTTTTCAAAATTCCTATAGCGCCCAG
>CAMBWV010000208.1 GCA_945871755.1 uncultured Bacteroidales bacterium | reverse complement strand
AGTAATAACGGAATATATTCCATCATGGTAGAAATTGGTTCGACATCTTCCCTGCATCCAGGCGCGTGCGGGCATGGCTGACGTGCCAAATAGAAAGCGGGAATTATGAAAACTCGAGGTTCTCATAACAAATGAAGGTGCAAAGTTAGCAAAAGGTATGCGACGGGCAAAGTGAAACCAAGAAAAACTTGCCGAGAGCACGCTGTTCTTCGCGTGAAATTTCTGTGACAGCCCTTTGAATCGCAAAAGAAGCGGCCGCCAAAGGTGTGCGACCCTCCTAATCCTGCCCCACGCCCAACTGCTCGATAGCCGTCAGGATGGCGCGCGGCATGGCATAGGCGTCCAACTGGCAGAAAGGCACGGGTTGCAAACTAGGGATGACGGGCAGGGTGGGGCAGTGGATGGCATAGCACGTCAGGTGGAGAATGCGGTGGGTGAGGATGTGGCGAAAGCGGAAGGCGGGAGACTGAATCACAGCCCCTTCGCAGTTGTGCAGCACCTTGTGGATGTCGTCCAGCATCGTCTGCTCCGTGGCGGGCGCTTGGTATTCTATGAGCAGGGGTTGGTAGAGCCCTTGCCAGATGTCGCCTGCGGGGCGCCGCTCAAGGAGAAGGTGCTCGGCATCGTGGATGAGCAGGTAGAGGAAGTGGCGCTCGCTGACGGCTGTGCGCTTTGATTTCATGGGCAGGTCGTTGATGAGCCTTTGGTGGTAGGCTTGGCAACTTTCGCACAGCGGGCACTGCTCACAATGGGGCGAGGCGGGGGTGCACTGCAGGGCACCAAAGTCCATGATCGCCGAATTGTAATCAGCGGGAGCGGTGCGCGCCAGCAGGGAATCGGCCAGTTGGGCAAACTCCTTCTTGCCCGCCGTTCCATCAATGGGCGTGGTGATGCCGAAGTAGCGGGCCAGGACGCGATATACGTTGCCATCCACCACGGCATGGGGCTGCCCGTAAGCAAAGGCGCAGATGGCGGCAGCGGTGTAAGGGCCCACGCCCTTGAGCGCTCGCACATCGGTGTAGTTCGTGGGAAACGCACCGCCGCCTTCCATTATCTGTTTGGCGGCAGCGTGGAGGTTGCGGGCGCGGCTGTAATAGCCAAGGCCCTGCCACAAACGCAGCACTTCGTCCTCGCTGGCCTGGGCAAGGTCGGCTACGGTCGGAAACCGCTCCACGAAACGTTCGTAGTACTGCTGCCCTTGGCTGACGCGCGTTTGCTGGAGGATGATTTCGGAAATCCAGATGCGATAGGGGTCTGTCGTTTGACGCCAGAGCAGGTCGTGACGGCCGTGCTCGGCATACCAGGCTAAGAGAGTAGAGGTGAAGGACAAGGCTGTGTGGTTTTGGGAAAGGATTTCGGTTTGTGTTGGAAGTGGTGCAAGAGATAGGTAGGCTCTCGATTCGTCCTACCTATATATAATAAGGAGTCGGAAGCAGAAGGAAGGGCATTCCTTTTCTGCGGCCAACTCCTCATTTGTTATTCATGAGATTCCCGAAGCAGGGAGCGGTTGCGCGGTTAATGGAAGAGGCGGATGCGCTCTTCTTCGCTGAGTTTGCAGATGAGCAGGTTGCCATCCTTCTCCACAACAATATATCCGTCGAGGCCCTGCACCACCACCTTGTTGAGCATGGAGGTATGCACGATGGTGTTGTGCGTCTCGTAGAAGTTGACATCGTTGCCAATGGCCACGTTGCCGTACTTGTCGGGATTGGAATGTTTGCGCAGGGAGTCCCAACTGCCCAAGTCGCTCCAGCCGAAATCAGCAGGATATACGAAGATTTCTTCTGCTTTCTCCATGATGGCGTAGTCCACCGAGATGCTCTCGCACAGGGGGAAGCGCTCGTTAATCATAGCCTGCTCTTCGGGGTCGTCGTAGTAGGAGAAAATGTCCTCGAAGGTGCGCGAGATTTCGGGATGATAGACGCGGAAGGCGTTGACGATGGTGCTCACGCTCCAGATGAAGATACCCGAGTTCCAGAGGAAGTTGTTCTGCTTCACATATTCCACAGCCGTCTGCATGTTGGGCTTCTCGCGGAAAGCATCTACGCGGAAAATGTTGCGCTTGCGAGAAGAGGAGAAACTTAGGTCGGCCTTGATATATCCGTAGCCCGTCTCGGGATGCGTAGGTTTGATGCCCAGCGTGACGATGGCGTCGGTTTCGGCGGCAAACTCCAGGCTGTCCTTGATGGCCTCCTTGAACGCCTTCACGTCCACGATGAGGTGGTCGCTCGGAGCCACGACTACGTTGGCGCGGGGATTGCGCTTTTTAATCTTCCAGCTGACATAGCAGATGCAAGGAGCCGTGTTGCGGCGGCAGGGCTCCACGATGATGTTGGCTTCGGGCACTTCGGGTAGTTGCTCGTGCACCTTGTCGCGGTATTCCTGACTGGTGGCCACCCAGACGTTTTCGGGCAGCACGATACCTTTGAATCGTTCGAGGGTTAACTGAATCAGCGATTTGCCGCAACCGAGGACGTCGAGAAACTGTTTCGGGTGCTCGTTGTTGCTAAGCGGCCACAGGCGCGAACCAACGCCGCCGGCCAATATGACGAGGTGAGTATTGTGCATGGCGTAGGAATCTTATTGTTTGCTCTCCTCCATCTCGCCCGTGATGTAGATGCGTGCCAGACTATTGGAGGCGTTGGTGCGAATAGTGATGACTTTCTTGAAGCGGCCAGTCATCTTGCCCTTGCCGTTGTAGGTGACGTTGATTTCACCCTTCTCGCCAGGCTTGATGGGCGACTTGGTGAAGTTGGCCACCGTGCAACCGCAGGAGGAGATGGCCTGTTGGATAACTAGGGGCTCGTTGCCCGTGTTCTCGAACACAAACTTGTAGCTGACGGGTTTGTCCTCGGTGAAGTGTCCGAAGTCGTGCGTGGTCTTCTGGAAGGAGATGACGGCCTGTGCCGAGGCACCGCTGACAGCCATCACGAAGAACGCGAAGAGGAGGGTAAAGATGTACTTCATATCTTGATATTGTTGAGGTCTATCTGGTAATATTATGATGTCTATTCTGCAAATGTAAGACTAAATTCCGAATTAAATATTCTTTTACATAGAAAAAGTGAGGTATATCGTGCGGATTCCGTATTTTTGCAAAGGGAGAAAATGATTTCAAGGCTTGGAACGTAAGATTCTTGCCTTGGTATGCTTCTCTATAACAGCCTTTTTTACACAAGTCTTTCAAATATTTCAAATTTGGTTAGCCTTGCCCGCTCTGCCAGGATAAGAATCCTTCGTGCAGGAAGGAATAAACACCCTCGCCAGCGTTCGATAAATTTGTGAGATTCGTGTTGAAAAAAATCCGCGAATTATGCGGAATAGTTATTTAGATTCCTAGAAGAATTTTCCCCAACCTGCACCAATTCCTAATTTCTTCTATATAACAACCTGTTTTTTACCCAACCATAAAATGGGAAATGGCGGACGTGTACGCCCTGAAAGGGCAACCCGCGCCTAGCCCAGGGCAGAGCGAAGCGTCGCCCTGG
>CAMBWV010000207.1 GCA_945871755.1 uncultured Bacteroidales bacterium | reverse complement strand
AGTACGAGCAACAAAGTGACGTGGTATTACCTCGTCTTCAACACTGGCACCGTCGTCGGTTGCAACGGTGAGGGCGAGATTCCCACCGTGGCCATTCCCACGGGCAAGGCCGACCAACTCTGGAAAGTGGAAGGCAATGCCTCGCTCGGCTATACCTTCACATCAAAGACGGGGCAGACGCTCTATGTCAATCCCGCCACGTACAGCACAAATTTCCGCACTGCTGCTGCGCCCACATCGGGCACGCGCTTCAACCTGACCGCCTATGGCAACGGCCACGAGATTATCCCGAAGACGGCCCCCAGTTATTCGCTCAATCCCTGGGGCGGCATTTCGCTCGGTGCACCGCTGGCACTCTACTACAAGAACGACCCCAATGCCGTCATGCAGTTTGTCAAGGAAGAAGACATGGCCAGCGCACAGGCACAGGTCAAGTTGATTCCTTATCCCCAGTCCGTGGTGATGGGCGAGGGAGAGGTTGCCATGGGCCACTTCACGACCTTGGTCTATCCCTCCGAGGAACTGCGCGACTTGGCCGAAACGTTTGCCAACCACCCCGCTGCATCGACCCAGCCCCTTCTCGCTCTTGAACAAGGAGCCCCCAAGGCCGATGCTGCCATCAATCTCATCCTTGACAATACGCAGGCAGACGAAGGTTACGAACTAAAGGTGACGGCCAACACGATTGACATCAAGGCCAACGGCCGCGCGGGTTTCTTCTACGCACTCCAGTCGCTGCGCCAGTTGTTGCCCGTGGCCGTCTATGGAACGGTGCGCGAGGGCTGGGCCGAATGGACCGTTCCCTGTCTGACCATCAAGGACCGCCCCGCCTTTGGCCACCGCGGTTTCATGCTCGACGTGTCGCGCCATTTCTTCACGAAAGAAGAGGTGAAGAAACTCATTGATGTGGCAGCCATCTACAAACTCAATCGCTTCCACTGGCATCTCACCGACGACCAAGGCTGGCGCATTGAGATTCCCGAATATCCGCGCCTGACCGAGGTCGGTGCCATTCGCAGCCGTTCGCTGAGCCTCAACGACCCCACCAACGGCACCGAATACTACGACGACACGGAGTACGGCCGCGGCTGTTTCTACACCCTCAACGACCTGCGCGAGATTGTGGCCTATGCCAAGGAGCGCTGCATCGAGATTATCCCCGAAGTGGATATGCCCGGACACATGGTGGCCGCTGTGGCTTCCTATCCAGAACTGAGTTGCGACCCCACGAAACAATACGAGGTGCGCGTGGCGAAGGGCGTCTCGACCGATGTGCTGAATATCGGCGACGACAAGGTGATTGACTTCCTCAAGTGCGTGCTGGGTCACGTGGCCGAGGTATTCCCCTTCCACCAGATTCACCTCGGCGGCGACGAATGCCCCACCACCGTCTGGCAAAACAATGCCGACTGCGCCCGACGCATCCAAGAGGAAGGGCTGAGCGGCGTTGACGAACTACAGCCTTGGTTGGTCGAAACGCTCGGCACATGGCTCAAGAACGACTACGGCAAGGAGGTCATCGCTTGGAACGAACTGCAAAACCATTGGAAGTCGTCCTACCAAACGCCGCTGATTATCATGTCGTGGACGAGCACACCGGGCGAAGCCGCGGCCAAGGGTTTCCGCAGCATTGCCGTTCCCAACATGCCGCTCTACTTTGACCTCCTTCAGATATCCCCCTCGGGCATGCGTACCGACGAGCCCTACCTCGGTGGTTACGGCGACGGAGCCGTCAACAGCGTGGACCGCGTCTATGCCTACAATCCTGCGGGTTCGCTCAGCACCTCGCAAAAGGATTACTGCCTCGGCGTGCAGGCCAACCTCTGGACGGAAAGTTGCACCACCCTTGCCGAGGCCGAATATCAACTCTATCCGCGCATGCTCGCCTTGGCCGAGATTGCTTGGTTGCCTGCCGACAAGAAGAACTTCGTGGACTTCTACCAGCGTCTGCAACAGCACGATGAACTCCTCGACGTGAAGGGCATCCGCTATGCCCGCCATTTCATCGAAGAGCCCGACCGCACCCCCGCCGAGGCTGCCCTGCTCTCCGCACATTCCTTGCTCGAGGCCACGCATCCTGGTGCCGTGGGCTATCCTTCGGAGGAAGCCTGCCAAGCCCTGCGCACCGCCACCCGCGCCTTGGAAGCCAGTCCCGAGGATGCCGAACTGCTGGCCGCGCTCCAGCAGGCCCTCGCCGACTTCAAGGCCGCCCCGCTCGTGCAACCACAAGCCGGCCGCCTCTACCGCATCCTCTCCGCCAGCACCTGCACCCGCGAACGCTATGCTGGCTCGTCCATCTACCAGAAGGGCGATGCCCTCTATATGCACTACACGCCGCAGGTGGAGCCCGAGGAACTGTGGCAATTTGAGCCGCAGGGCACGGGTGCCTATCTCCTCCGCCACGCCTTCAGCGGCCAGGTGGTGACCCTTCCTGCCTACAATGAGCCCGTCAAACTGGCAGCCACGGGCGGCACACCCCTTGTCATCGGCTCGCCCACGACTGCCGTGCCCGAATACGACTACATCCCTGGCATCGTGATGATTTCGCAGCACACGACTGCCACGACAAACGTCAAACGCCTGCACGGCACGATGTCGGGACAGGTAACTGCGAAGGACGACACGCGCCTCTGTTATCCAGGCAACTGGCGCATTGAGGAGGTGACGGACTTTGCATTCTACCTGCAACGACTCTGCGAGAAGTGCGAGCGCATCATCGCAACGGCTGTGCCTGGTCAGGCCAACCAGCCTTCGCAACAGGCCCTAGCCTTCCTCAACGAAGAAATCCTCACACCAGCCCGCGAAGCCCTCAAGGGCGATGTGACGCAGGAGACCTACACGACCTACGCCGCTCTCTACGAGGAATATCTCCAGATGCCGCGCGCCACGTTTGCAGATTGCCTCGACACGTCCATCTATTACTACATCAGCAACGCCTACTACACCGACACCTACGCCGCGGCCTCCACAGCGGGTACCATTGTCAATGCCACGCGCAGTTTCTCCGCCACGGACGACCGCTTCCGCTGGTATTTCACCAAGAATGACGATGGCACCGTCGAGATTCGCAACAAGAAAAACCAGAAGGCGGCCTACATCTCTTCGGATGCCGTAGATCAGCAACTGAAACTCGGCAAGACCTACGGCTGGAAGCTCATGGAAATCACCAGCGACCTAGGCGGTAAGGGCATCTCCATCGTCACGCGCTCGGGCAACCACAGTTGGTACACCAATCCCGACGCTTGGAACTACGTCCTCCTGAAGCCCTACGACTGGGGAGCCTCCATCTGGACGCTCACGCCCATCCGCGAAGACATCGTAGGCATCCAAAACGCCACCAACGACCAGCGCCCCACCCGCTACTTCGACATGAGCGGCCGCGAAGTCAAGCATCCCGCCCGCGGGGTATATGTGACGGACCAGCACCGCAAGGTGATGAAATAAGGCGTTCGTTCTCATTGCCAAGGCCATGGAGTAACGTGAAAGTACCGCACCTTGCTTG
>CAMBWV010000206.1 GCA_945871755.1 uncultured Bacteroidales bacterium | reverse complement strand
GCAAGACGGAGGCGGAGATGCAGCACGAGCGCGACAGCATCCTGCGCGCCCTGCGTCCCTACTACAACCTCGACACACTGGTTTACGAGAAAGAGGTGGCGAAGTTGAAGGAAGAAGTGGGTAAGATGGAACGCGTTGATGAAGGTGTGCTGCCCAAACTTGCGGCACTGCTCCGACAGGTGTACGACCAAGGCATCATCAGCAGCGAAGAACTGGTGGACTTGCGGCAGGAAGGGCGCGACCGTTTTCTGCTGGTGCGCGGCACAGAAGCCGTGGAGCGCAAGCTGGACGAGGTGCTGACGCCCGCCACGGCCTACAACGAAATCCTCAAGCACGGGCAGAAGGGTCTCAACCGCGAGATGATGGAGCGCTGCCACCTGCGCAACTACCTGACCACCAATATCCGATACGACACTCACCGCACCGAAGCCGAACGCACGGCTGCCCTCAATATCGACACAAAGGGGGCTATGATTTTGAGCGGACAGTTTATCATCGACCGCGGACAGATTGTCACGTCAACCCATATCAAGGTGCTCGACTCCATGAAGATGGAGAACGAACGCCGCCGCGACCCTGGCCAAGGCTATTGGACCATCATCCTCGGACAGACGCTCTTCGTGGCGGCCGTCATCATTATCTTCTTCTTCTACCTGAAACTCTTCCGCCGCGACTACCTGAAATCGCCGCACACCCTGCTGCTGCTCTACACCATTATCACGGCCTTCCCCCTGCTGGCTTATTGGATGGTGCAGCACCAGTTTAGCAACGTTTTCGTCCTGCCCTTTGCGATGGTGCCGCTGTTTATCCGTTTGTTTATGGATTCGCGCACGGCCTTCATCGGCATGGTGGTGTCGGCCATCCTTACGGCGCTGGTGCTGTATGGCCCATTTGAATTTCTGCTGCTACAATTGGCCGTCGGCATGACGGCCATCTACACCCTGCGCGAGATGACCGAGCGTTCGCAGTTGCTCAAGACGGCCGCCGCCGTGACCTTTGTGGGTATGTTTGTCACGCTGAGTTACGACTTGGCGCAGGGCATTGACATTGCCTCTCTGGACCACGCCCGCGTGAAATATATCGCCATCAGTGGCCTGCTTCTGCTCTTCGCCTACCCGCTGATGTATCTCATTGAGCGCGTCTTTGGTTTCACCTCGAGCGTAACCCTGGTCGAACTGACTAATATCAACAACTCCATCCTGCGCAAGATGTCGAAGGTGGCGCAGGGCACGTTCAACCACTCTATGCAGGTGTGCAACCTAGCGGCCGAGGTGGCCGACAAGATTGGCGCGAAGCCGCAGTTGGTACGTACGGGTGCGCTCTACCACGACATTGGCAAGATGCTCAACCCTGCCTTCTTCACCGAAAACCAAACAGGCGTCAACCCGCATAGCCAGTTGCCCGAAGAGCAAAGCGCGAAAATCATCATCGACCATGTGCGCGAAGGCGTGAAACTGGCAGAGAAATTCCATCTGCCGCAAGTCATCCGCGACTTTATCGTCACGCACCACGGCGCGGGCATGACCAAGTATTTCTATATCCAATACGCCAACAAACATCCCGAAGAGGAGGTGGATAAGTCGCTCTTCGCCTATCCTGGGCCTAACCCCTGGACGCGCGAGCAGGCCATCCTGATGATGTGCGACGCCGTCGAAGCCGCTTCGCGTAGCCTCAAGGAATACACGGAGGAAACTATCGGCGCCTTGGTCAATAAGATTATCGACGGACAGTTGGCCGACGGCTGCTTCAAGGAGTGTCCGCTGACCTTCCGCGACGTGGCCGACGCCAAGCGCGTGCTCATCGACAGCCTCAAGACTATCTACCATACGCGCATCTCCTACCCCGAACTCAACACGAAGCAGCCCGAGAAAGAGCAAACGCCCACGGGACTCTTCGGCACGGGCCTGCACCGCACGTGGAAGCGCAACTAGCCCTTCCTCTCTCGCATATACAATAATAATATATATATAAGAATGGAAATCTTTTCAACCCTTCCCTACAAGGTGGCCGACATGAATCAGGCTGCCTTTGGCCGCAAAGAAATTGAAATTGCCGAACACGAAATGCCGGGTCTGATGGCCCTGCGCGAGAAGTACGGCGACAGCAAACCCCTCCGCGGTGCCCGCATCATGGGCTCGCTCCATACGACCATCCAAACCGCCGTGCTCATTGAGACCCTCGTGTATCTGGGTGCCGAGGTGCGCTGGTGCTCCTGCAACATCTATTCCACCCAGGACCATGCCGCTGCTGCGCTGGCAGAGGCTGGTGTGCCCGTGTTTGCCTGGAAGGGCGAGAGTCTGGAAGACTATTGGTGGTGTACGCTGCAAGCCATGAACTTTGGCGAGGGCAAATGGCCCAACCTCATCGTGGACGATGGCGGCGACGCTACGCTGATGATCCTCCTCGGTGCTAGTGCCGAAAAGGACGCTTCCGTGCTCGACACTCCCTCGGGCAGCGGCGACGAACAGGCCCTCAAAGACCTGCTCAAGCAAACCCTGAGCGCCCGCCACGGCATGTGGCAGGAGATGGCCGCAGGTATGCGCGGCGTCAGCGAAGAGACGACCACGGGTGTGCACCGCCTGTATCGCATGATGGAGGAGGGCGAACTCCTCTTCCCCGCCTTCAACGTGAACGACAGCGTGACGAAGTCCAAGTTTGACAACCTGTACGGTTGCCGCGAGAGTCTGGCCGACGGCATCAAGCGCGCCACCGACGTGATGATTGCTGGCAAGGTCTGCGTCGTAGCAGGCTATGGCGAAGTGGGCAAGGGCTGCGCACAGAGTATGCGTTCCTATGGCGCACGTGTCATCGTGACCGAAATCGATCCCATCTGCGCGCTCCAGGCTGCCATGGAGGGCTACGAGGTGCTGACCATGGAGGAAGCGGCTCCCATTGGCAATATCTTTGTGACCACCACGGGCAATATCGACGTGATTACCACTGCCCACATGGAGCAGATGCCCGACCAGGCTATCGTCTGCAACATCGGTCACTTCGACAGCGAAATCCAGGTGGAGGCCCTCAAGCACCTGCCGGGCATTGAGGTGACGAATATTAAGCCGCAGGTGGATAGCTACCGCTTCCCCGATGGCCATCGTATCACGCTTCTGGCCGACGGTCGCCTTGTCAACCTCGGTTGCGCCACGGGCCATCCCTCGTTCGTCATGTCCAACTCCTTCACCAACCAGACGATTGCTCAGATTGAACTCTGGCAGAAGGACTACGAAGTGGGCGTTTACCGCTTGCCCAAGCATCTGGACGAGGAAGTGGCTCGCCTGCACCTCGAGCGCATCGGCGTACACCTCACGAAGCTTACGCCCGAGCAGGCCGAATATATCGGCGTGCCCGTGGAAGGTCCTTACAAGGCAGAACACTATAGGTACTAGATGGAATCGTGCGGGACGCGCTGGCGCATCCCGCACGATTCTCACGGTCGCTTTGCTCCCTGGATTCAACGGTCGCTACGTTCCCTGGATTCAACGGTCGCTACGCTCCCTGGATTCAACGGTCGCTACGCTCCCT
>CAMBWV010000205.1 GCA_945871755.1 uncultured Bacteroidales bacterium | reverse complement strand
AGCAATGAGAACGAACTCCTTACTCACACCTTGCAAGCAAGGTGCGGTACTTTCATGTTACACTATTTGCAAATTAAATCTCTGTGTTCTCGTAGAGGAAGCGCTTGATGCTGCGCTTCGGGGTCTTCTCAAATTCTTCGCGGAAGAGTTTGATGCCTGAGAGCTGCTCGTAGTTGTTGACCATCGTGTTGAGGTCGCGGCGGTTTTGCTCCATCTGGGCTTGCAGACCCTCTTCGTCGAGCCCTGCCTTCTGCGCTTCGTCGTAGTCGGGATGGATGAGACCGTAGAGTTTGTCGCCCTTCTGGATGACAATGCTCTCGCTGACGTAGGGCAGCGTGTTGAGCTTGTCCTCAATCTCTTCGGGATAGATGTTCTGTCCGCTCGAACCGAGGAGCATATTCTTGCAGCGGCCACGGATGTAGAGGTAACCGTCCTCGTCCATCACGCCCAGGTCGCCCGTGTGGTACCAGCCTTCGCTGTCGAGCGTCTGTGCGGTAGCCTCGGGGTTTTTGTAGTAGCCCAGCATGACGTTGGCACCGCGAGCCCAGATTTCGCCCACTTCGTTGTGCGGGTCTTTGCTGTTGATTTTGATTTCCATGCGGGGGGCGGCCACGCCACAGGAACCAGGACGGTGCACTTTCCAGTCGGCATAGGAGATAATCGGGGCGCACTCGGTGGCACCATAACCTACGGTGAAGTTGAAGCCAATCTTGTGGAGGAACTGCTCAATCTCGCTATTGAAAGCCGCACCGCCGATGATGACCTCGTAGAAGCGGCCGCCAAAGGCTTCCACCAATTGCTGGCGCACCTTCTCCAGTATTTTCTGGCTGATAATCGGGGTGCGCAGGAGCACCTTCATGCTGATGGTCGAGAGCTTCGGGAGCACAGATTTGCGAATAATCTTCTCGATAATCAGGGGCACGGAGATGACAATGTGCGGACGGATTTCGGAGAAGGCCTTGAAGATGATTTTGGGAGAGGGCACGCGCGTGAGGTAGTAGATGTGCATGCCATGGAGAAATTCAAAGATAAACTCAAAGGCCATACCGTAGGTGTGGGCCATGGGGAGCATTGAAATCACCGAGTCGCCGCGCTTCACGTGCTTGCCCAGTTTCTCTTCGGCAAAGATGTAGTTGGACCACATGGCGCGATAGGGCACCATGACGCCCTTCGAGTTGCTCGTGGTGCCCGATGTGTAGTTAATCATAGCCAAGTCGTTGGCCTCGGGATGGTTGGGATAGGCCACGTGCTCCTTGCGGAAGAACTTGGGATACTTACGGCCGAAAAATTCGTTGAGACGCTCGCGGGCTTCGGTGAGTTGTTCGGTGCGCGAAACGAGGAGCGAGTAGTCGGGAATATGGATGATACCTTCCAACTGGGGCATCTCGTCAGCGTTGAGCGTGGGCCATACCACGTCGCCCGCAAAGAGGATTTTGGCTTCCGAGTGGTTGACGATATTGTGTACTTGCTCGGCCTTGAACTCGTGGAGGATGGGCACGACCACTGCTCCGTAGGCAAGCGTAGCCATGAAGGCTACTGACCAGTTGGCACTATTGCGGCCGCAGAGAGCAATCTTGTCGCCCTTCTTCACGCCAGCGTTTTCAAAAAGGATATGCAGCTTCTCAATCTTGCGCGCCACATCTTTATATTGTAGGGTGCAGCCTTCGTAGTCGGTCAGTGCGTCCAGATCCCAGTTCTTTTTGATTGATTCCTCGATAAACGAGATAAAATCCTTGTACTCTTCCATGATGGTTGTATAGTTTGTGAGGAGAAATTGTCTGAAGGAGACAGGCGAAACCTGCCTTGGTTTTTGCTCAAATTGTACCAAGCTGTGCAAAATTAAGAAAAATCCCCCGATATAACCCCTGTGCCCCCAAGTTTTTTTGTAATTTTGGCCAAAAAGAAGAAGATTATGAACAGAAAATACGTTCTCCGATGGTCCGCGCTGGCCATTGTGGTTGTTTTGCTCTTGCTTGGCGGCGCGTTTGGCCTGCCCCTTTTGCGCAGTGTTTCTTCCACGTCAGAGCCCGTCCTCGTCTATTTGGACCAGGACGACAACTTTGATTCGCTGGCCGTTAAACTCAAGGCCACAGGCAAGGCCGAGATGAACCGCGGGCTACGCTTGGCGGCTCGTTTGCTCCAGTATCAAGACCGCGTGCGCCCTGGCTGCTACGATGTTGGCTCAGGAAAAAGTGCCTGGACCGTGGTGTGGCAGTTGCGTGCGGGACATCAGCAGCCCATTCGCCTGACCATTCCGCAGGTGTGGACCAAGGAACAGTTGGCCGCCCGTCTCTCTCGCCAGTTGATGACGGATTCGGCCTCGTTGGCCAGTCTCTTCAACGACAGCACCGCCTTGCGCGCCTACGATACCAGCCCCGAGATGCTGGTTAGCCTCTTCGTGCCCGACACCTACGAGGTGTATTGGACGCTGACGCCCGAAGCCTTGCTCAAACGAATGGCCAAGGAGCAAAAGGCGTTTTGGACGGACGAGCGTCTGGCGCAGGCCCAACAACAGGGCCTAACGCCCGACGAGGTGGCCATTCTGGCCTCGATTGTTGACAAGGAAACGACCAACGTGGACGAGATGCCGATGGTGGCAGGTATGTATCTCAACCGCCTGCGCACGAATATGCTGCTGCAAGCCGACCCTACTGTGAAATTCGCGCTGGGCAACTTCGCGCTGCGCCGCATTCTGAATGTGCACCTCGCCTACGACAGCCCCTACAATACCTATAAATATGCCGGCCTGCCGCCAGGCCCCATCTGTGTGCCGTCACAGCAGGCCATCAAAGCCGTTCTGCGTCCCGCCGAGCACAACTACCTCTATATGTGCGCCAAGGAGGACTTCTCCAACGCCCACAATTTTGCCACAACCTACGCTGAGCACCTTGCCAACGCGCGCCGCTATCAGCAGGCGCTTAATCAGCGCGGCATCAAGTAAGCATTGGCTTGGCGGAAAGAAGGGCTTCTCAATGACAAGAAGCCCTTTATTTTTTGTTCATCAGAAACCTGCTGTTCAGTACACACAGGAGAGTTCGTCATCAAAAGCGTTGAGGCGATTGTCTGTGCTACGAGTGTATTCCCCTAGGCAATACGAGCAACGTAAGGATACAAAAAAATCCTCGTCAGTTGACGAGGATTTGGTAGCGCCTACGGGAATCGAACCCGTGTTCCATGCGTGAGAGGCATGTGTCCTAGCCGCTAGACGAAAGCGCCATAGATGCTACAAAAGAGGAGGTAATTCGCTCAATTGCGGTGCAAAGGTACGACTTTTTTGTGATTCTCGCAAGTTTTTGGTTACGTTTTTTTCACAACGACGAGAATTTACTTTACTATACCTTAGAGAAAGTCAGACTGCCGAGGGCATTGCCTACAATCATGATGAGCAGATTCACGCAAAAACCCATGGGCAACTCAACCATTCTCGTGAGGGCACAATCAAAGCCTTCGCGAGTAATCCACATCCAGAAGTAGCCGAAATTGGCAATATAGTGCTCTAAGCCACACATGATGAAGAACATGATT
>CAMBWV010000204.1 GCA_945871755.1 uncultured Bacteroidales bacterium | reverse complement strand
GACTTCGCCGACAAGCAGCGCAAGAATGGCTACTGGCAGGGCCTCATCACCTCCATGATTGCTTGGGGCAAGGACACCCAGAAGGACTACATCGAAATCACGAAAGCCCTGACGAGCAACGACATCCGCGACTTCGTGCGCAACGTTCTCCTCAAGCAGAGCAACGTAGTCACCGTCTCGATGCTTCCCGCCGACCTTACTGAGAAAGAATAAACTCCTTTCGTAAAAAGAATCGCCCCGAGGTTTTCTCGGGGCTTTTTTTGTAATATACTCAGCAGCTAAGGAGTAACGTGAAAGTTTTTTTGCCTCCCGTCCCGAAAAATATGTTAAACGTTCTAGGGATTACCCCTTAAACGGGGAATGATTTGTAATTTTGTGCGAATTTAGCTTAGGTATGCCCTTCCGTCTGGAGGCATAGGGATTCTTCCCTGCTAGCTAACCCTTTGTTGAACCCCTTCAAATCCCTTCGTAGTTCCCCGATGGCAAGCAGAAAACGCAAGAGCGGTGGCCGTTTCGGCACCCTTACCTCGTGTATCAGCATGACCCTCGTCCTGTTGTTGCTGGGCGGCGTGGTGTTCTTCACCACCATGACGCGCAATTTCAGTAATCAGATGCGCGCAGAAATGCCCGTGGCTGTGCTCCTCAAGGATAGTTGCTCCGCCGAGGCCCTGGCACAGTTGCAGCAGCAGTTGCGCAGTAAACCCTACGTGCGGTCCGTGGCCTATATCTCTAAGGAGCAAGGTGCGAAGGAGACCTACGAGAGTATGCAGCTGGAGCCTGGCGATTTCATTACCGACAATCCTATCTTGGCCGAACTCGAGCTGAGCCTGCACGGCGAATACACCAATAAGGCGAGCATCCAGCGCATCGCACCCGAAATCAAGAAGAATCCCATCGTGGCTGACGTCATCTATCCCATCGAAGAAATCGACCAGCTCAACCATACCATTTCCATTGTGGGCACTGTGATGCTCGTGGTCGTTGTGCTGCTCACCTTCGTGAGCTTCGCCCTCATTAGCAACACCATCCGCATGAATATCTATGCCCACCGCCATATTATCCAGACGATGAAGCTCGTCGGTGCCCGTTGGAGTTTCATCCGCCGTCCTTTCCTTTGGCAAGCTTTCCGCATCGGCATGAGTAGTGCACTGATAGCAGGTGGACTGATAGGCGCAGGTATTTGGCACGTGCTGCAACAGGACTACTACATCAGCCAGCTCGTGACCCTCGAAGTGCTTGCGCTCACGCTGGGCAGCGTTGTGGTGTGCGGCCTCCTGCTGCCGTTGTTCTTCGCCTACCTGTCTGTGACGAAATACCTGCGTATGCGCGGCGGGGAAGCTAATCTCGCGTAGCTAGAGGATTTGAGAGGATTCTAGAGGATTTTAGAGGAGGATTATAGGAAGACTCATTCCTCATTCCTCATTCCTCATTCCTCATCCCTCATTAAAAAAAGGTCCAGTTCGTATTCATTCAAAACAACCCATCAAATATGAAACAGAAAAGAGTTTTCGCCTTTGACCGCATGAACTTCATCCTGCTGGGCATAGGCATGGCTGCTGTCATCCTCGGCCTGATTCTCATGTCGGGCTCTGGCAGCAACTTCGAGACATTCAATGCCGACATCTTCAGTGCCCGACGCATCAAGGTGGCCCCCGTGGTATGCTTTGCCGGCTACCTGTTTATCATCTACGCCATCCTGCGCAAGCCCAAGGCCGTGCAGGAAGACAACGAGAAACCCCTGGAGAAGTAACCCCGAAATACTTTGAAATTTGGAAACATTTGAAGCCCTTATCCTCGGTCTCCTGCAAGGTCTGACCGAATACCTGCCCGTCAGCAGTAGCGGCCACCTGGCCATCGGCAGCCATATCCTTGGCATTGAAGCCGAAGAAAACCTTATGTTCACCGTAGCCGTTCACGTGGCTACCGTGCTGAGTACCCTCGTGGTGCTGGGCGGCGAGATTTTCCGCCTGGTGCGCGGCACATTCGGCCCCTTCAATGCCGGTGCGAGCGGACTGGCCCGCCTCAATGCCGACCAGCGTTATATGCTGAATATCGTGGTGTCGATGATTCCCATCTTCGTGGTCGGCATCTTCTTCAAAGACGCCGTGGAGAGCATCTTCGGCGAAGGTTTGCTCGTGGTGGGCTGCTGTCTGCTGGTCACCGCCGGTCTGCTGGCCTATTCCTACTATGGCAAACCGCGCCAGAAGGAGCAAATCTCCCTGCGCGACGCTTTTATTATAGGTATCGCACAGGCCGTGGCCGTTCTGCCCGGCCTGAGCCGTAGCGGTTCGACCATCGCAACGGGTCTCATCCTCGGCAACAACAAGGCCCACATGGCACAATTCTCCTTCCTCATGGTGATTCCCCCCATCCTCGGCGAGGCATTGCTCGATACGATTAAGGCTGCCAAGGAAGGATTCGGCGCTGCCTTTGGCGACCTGAGCGTGATGGCCCTCGTGGTCGGCTTTGTGGCCGCCTTCGTCAGTGGCATTGCTGCCTGCAAGTGGATGATAGGCATCGTGCGCCGCGGCAAACTCATCTATTTCGCTTACTACTGCGTGGCCGTTGGTGCGGTGACGCTGGCTTATCATTTTATTTGCGAATAGTATGAATTTTCTAGCTGGACAAGTTCTCGCGTTTGATAAGCCCTACGGCATTACCTCCTTCGCGCTGGTCAACAAAGTGCGCTGGCTGCTCACGCAGCGCATGGGCGGCAAGAAGATCAAGGTGGGGCACGCGGGCACGCTCGACCCCTTGGCCACGGGCGTGATGGTGATTTGCACAGGCCGCGCCACCAAGAGCATTGACAGCCTGCAGGCGGGCGTCAAGGAGTATGTGGCCACCCTGCAACTGGGGGCAACGACGCCGAGCTACGACCTAGAACATCCCATCGACGCCACCTACCCCACGGCCCATATCACCCGCGCCCTGATTGACGAGACCCTGCCGCGCTTTGTGGGCGAAATCATGCAGGTGCCGCCCGCCTTCTCCGCCTGCAAGGTGGAAGGCAAACGGGCCTACGACCTGGCGCGCCGCGGCGAGAACGTAGAACTGCGCGCCAAGCCCCTGCGCATCGACGAGATGGAGGTGGTCGATTGGGACAGCGAGGCCATGCGCCTCAGCCTGCGCATCGTCTGCTCGAAAGGCACTTACATTCGCGCCTTGGCCCGCGACATCGGTCAGGCCCTCCAAAGCGGCGCACACCTGACGGCCTTGCGGCGCACACAGGTGGGCGACTACCGCGTGGAAGGTTGCCACACCATCGAATCCTTTGAGCAGTGGCTCCGCGAAATTGACGTGGAGACGGAACTCTAGCCGCTTTGAAATCAAAATTACAACTCATAAAACCCTGTATCGTGAAGCTTTCTCAATTCAAGTACAAACTCCCCGAAGAGAAAATCGCCCAATATCCCGCCCCTCACCGTGACGAGTGCCGCATGATGGTGCTCCACAGAAAAACGGGCGAGATAGAGCATCGCATGTTCAAGGATATCCTGGACTATTTCGACGAGCACGACGTCTTCGT
>CAMBWV010000203.1 GCA_945871755.1 uncultured Bacteroidales bacterium | reverse complement strand
AGGAACCCAACGTGGTCAACTATATCGACACGACCATCATCGCCCGCGACATTGTTGCCGCCCAGGCCATGCAGCCCGACGCTATCATCTGCTGCATCCACTGGGGCCAGGAATACCAAACGCGTCAGAATCGCGAGCAGGAGCAACTGGCGGACTGGTTGCTCGCCCACGGCGTGACGCATATCATCGGCAGCCATCCCCACGTGGTTCAGCCCATCGAGGTGCGCGGCACGGAGGAAACGGGTCGCCACTTGGTGGTGTATTCGCTGGGCAATTACCTCTCGAACATGATGAAGAAGAATTGCGACGGCGGCCTGATGGTGACGCTCGAATTGGAAAAGGATTCCGTCACACGCATGAAGGATGATAGCTATCAACTCGTGTGGGTGTCGCGCCCCATCGTGTCGCACAAGAAGGTGCACCGCCTCATCCCGACCTCCTACCCCGACAGCCTGCTCAACGCTGGAGAACGCCGACTCCGCCATATTTTCTACGAAGCCACGCGCGAAAACCTTCGCCAGCACAACAAGGGCATCTCAGAGCGAGGCTACTAAGGAGGCAGCCTGCGGCTGCTAGTTTCATCGCAGCCTTTGGCTGCTAGTTTCAAGTTTCAACGGTCGCTGCCGCTCCCTAGTTTCAACGCAGCCTTTGGCTGCTGGCTCGTTTGTCTAGGAGGTGCCGTGTCTTACTGCACCCATCAATAAGCAATCTGCGGCTAGCCGTTGCTGCTCTCTTTGTTTCAACGCTGCCTGCGGTTCTTTGGACACAAACGCCCTCCTTTCCAATCTGGAAAAGGGCATTGCCATTCCGATGACTGACATCGCCAGCGTTGCACGCCCGTGAAACGCAGGCTATATGCCTAAGAAAATTACTAATCTAACCGACAACAATATGAATTTCTCTGACAGACTCAACAGACTATCGCCATCGGCCACACTGGCCATGTCGCAAAAAAGTGCCGAACTCAAGGCACAGGGCATCGACGTTATCAACCTCAGTGTGGGTGAGCCCGATTTCAACACGCCCGACCACATCAAGGAAGCCGCCATACAGGCCATCCACGACAACTACTCGCGCTACTCGCCCGTGGCTGGTTATCCCGCCCTGCGCGAAGCCATCGTGCAGAAACTCAAGAACGAGAACGGACTAGACTTTACCGCTGCCCAGATTTCCGTATCGAATGGTGCGAAGCAGTGTGTGTGCAACGTGGTCATGTCCCTCGTCAACGACGGCGACGAAGTCATCATCCCCGCGCCCTACTGGGTGAGTTATCCCGAAATGGCCAAACTCGCGGGCGGCACCCCCGTCTTCATTGAAGCAGGCATTGAGCAGGATTTCAAGATAACGCCCGCCCAACTCGAGGCAGCCATCACGCCCAAGACGCGCCTGCTCATCCTCTGCTCGCCCAGCAACCCAACGGGTTCGGTCTATAGCATAGAGGAACTCCGCGGCCTGGCCGAAGTATTGGCCAAGCACGAGCGCGTCATCATCCTGGCCGACGAAATCTACGAGCACATCAACTACGTGGGCCACCACGAGAGCATCGCCCAGTTTGCCGAAGTGCGCGACCGCGTGGTCATCGTCAACGGAGTGAGCAAGGCTTACGCCATGACGGGCTGGCGCATCGGATTCTTGGCAGGTCCCGAATGGATCGTGAAGGGTTGCAACAAACTTCAGGGTCAATACACCAGCGGTCCGTGCTCGGTTTCGCAGAAGGCAGCCGAGGCAGCCTACACAGGCACACAGGCTCCCGTGGAGGAAATGCGCCAAGCCTTTGCCCGCCGCCGCGACCTCATCGTGCGCCTCGCCAAGGAGATTCCTGGCCTCGAGGTCAACGAGCCCCAGGGTGCCTTCTACCTCTTCCCCAAATGCTCCTCTTTCTTTGGCAAGAAGGCAGGCGACCGCGTCATCAACGACTCCATGGACCTCGCCCTCTACCTCCTGGAGCGCGGCCACGTAGCCACCGTAGGCGGTGCAGCCTTCGGCTCGCCCGAATGCTTCCGCATGAGCTACGCTACCAGCGACGAGAACATCATCGAAGCCATGCGCCGCATCAAGGAGGCGCTGGCTGAACTGCAATAAGATGTCATATTCTCACTAACAAAACGAGAGGCTGTGTCAAAAGTAACTGACACAGCCTCATTTTTTATGAGCAGGAGAATTAGGCGTTCTTGACCGTTTCTCCAGTCGCTGGCGTACCTTACACCCAAAATTTCTCCGTCTCCTTCTGTATCTCCACCTCAGTAGTCGCTTTATCTTTCAGCAATGCGTAAATCTTGGAAGCATAGAGCACATCGTGGAGGGCCAGGCCATAGTTGTAGTCTATGATTCGCTGCGTGGGAGATTTGCGGCCCGGGTCGCGGCCTGCCAGGACCTCGCCGATTTCATTGTAGTCGTGAAACTGCGGGAAGTATTTGAAGCCCTTCACATGGTCGGTGTCGTCGCCGAAGACGCGGTCGAACGTGGTGTCGCACACTTGCAAGCCCCGCATGTGGACGGGAATCACGGTGACACCAGGCCGAAAGACCCGCTCATCGTCAATCAGCAATCCGTTGGCATCGGTGATGCAACTGATGAAGACATCTACGGAGCGCGCCATCTCGACGATGTTGTCCACAATCGTGAAATGTACATTGGGATAGGAGGCGAAGCGGTCAACAAACAGCTCGGCCTGGTTCTTGTAGCGCAGCAACTGCACCTCAAAGTGCTGCTCGGGTTCGTCTTCCAGCACACAAAGCATCGTGGCCCGCGCTGTATTGCCCAAACCTACGAAACCATAGGTGCGGCCGCCCTCCTTGCGCAGCGCCTTTGCCGAAACGGCGGCCACGGCCCCCGTGCGCATGGTCGTTATCCAGTCCGTATCCATCAGCGCAAGGAGTTCGCCAGTCTTGGCATCGTAGAGCAGCATATCGCTCCCGAGGCTGGGCACCGCGCCCTTGATACGATGCACTTCTTTCACGCCGAAGAAGCGGTTGCCCTCGGCATCTTCGGGCAACAGACAAGGCATGGAGGTGAAGAAATCCATGTCGGCAGGATGGCAACTTATCTTGGCAGGCAACTGAGCGGCCTGTTTGATGGAAAAACTCTCGCGAATCCAATCGCAGCATTGCTTGGCGGTGATGCCAAGTTGCTTTATCTCTTGCTGAGAAATGATTTTCATAATTGTCTTCTTTAGTGTTGTTTCTAAGAACCTGGGCGAAGGAGGGGGAGAGGGGTTTAGAGGAAGGGAAACAAGCCTTCAAGGCCCCCGAAAGGCATTCATATTATTCAAAAAAGGGAATCCCCAATGCACCGCCATAGCTTTCAACCGCAAAATTACTGATTTAGAATATTATATAGGGCATCAAGAAAGCGTAATTTTCCCTGAGCGCAAATTTCAAAACGCCAAAAAGTGGAATTTCCGCAAATTTCAAAACGGCAAAAAGTGGAATTTCCGGTAACTACTCATGTGGATTATTAATTGCAAATTGCGCTGGAAAGAAATGTACCGCACCTTGCTTGCTCTAAGTTTGCGGACGAAAGCGGCGAGGT
>CAMBWV010000202.1 GCA_945871755.1 uncultured Bacteroidales bacterium | reverse complement strand
ATCGTTTCAAGAACGACAAGACCGCCATCTTCCAGTTTGAAGACATCCACGACGAAACAGCCGCGCGCCGCATCGTAGGTGCCAGTGTCTATTACCCCAAAGACGCGCTGCCCGAGGACGGCGAGGAGGGGTCTGAACTGCGCTCCTGGCAGGCCCTGACGGGTTTTGCCCTCTACCACGCCGACGGCACGCCCATCGGCACCGTTCATGCCGTTGACGATGCCACGGCCAACATCCTCCTGATTATCGACCGCGCAGACGGCACGCAGACCTACCTGCCCTTCCACGAAGACTTCCTCGCCGAGGCACGCATGAAGGAGCGCGCCCTCTATCTCAACGTTCCTCCAGGACTGCTGGAAATTAACGATTGAAGCGTCAAGGCAGATTTCTCCCAGCGGGCTTGCTTGCAGGTCAAGGCCGAGGAGAAATCTGCCATATATATAAATAGGAGTAGCACCATATATATATAAGGAGTAACGCCATATATATAAATAGGAGTAAAGAATCTCAATCATAAAGAGGCGGAAGCCAGTAGCCTCCGCCCCAAACCCACCATTATGAAACGCAAAATTGCCATCCTAGGCTCCACGGGCTCTATCGGCACACAGGCTCTTGACGTGGTGCGCCAGCATCCCGACCGTTTTGTCGCCCACATACTGACCGCTGGAAGCAATGCCGACCTGCTCATTCAGCAGGCCCGCGAATTTTGTCCCGACACCGTCGTCATAGCCAACGAAGACAAGTACAACCAGGTGTGCGAAGCACTCGCCGACCTGCCCATCAAGGTCTATACAGGTAGCCAAGCCATCTGCGACGTGGTGCAGATGGACTCCGTGGATATGGTCCTGGCCGCCATGGTCGGCTTTGCCGGACTGCGCCCCACCATTAGCGCCATTCAGGCCAGTAAGCCCATTGCTCTGGCCAACAAGGAAACGCTCGTCGTGGCGGGCGAATACATCATGAGCGAGGTGCGCCAGCGACAGGTACCCCTCTTGCCCGTTGACAGCGAGCACTCTGCCATTCTTCAATGCCTTGTGGGCGACCTCCAAAACCCTGTGGAGAAAATCCTCCTCACCGCTTCGGGCGGTCCCTTCCGCACATGGGAGCGCGAACGCTTTGCCACCATCACCCCAGCCGACGCCCTGCGCCATCCCAACTGGCAGATGGGAGCCAAGATTACCATTGATTCGGCCACGCTCATGAACAAAGGTTTCGAGATGATAGAAGCCTGCCATCTCTTCGACCTTCGCCCCGAGCAGGTTGAGGTGGTCGTTCATCCCGAGAGCGTCATCCACAGCGCGGTGCAGTTTGAAGACGGAGCGGTTAAGGCCCAGTTGGGTGTGCCCGATATGCGCCTGCCCATCCAGTACGCCATGAGCTTTCCCGAGCGTTTGCACCTCGATGGCGAGCGTCTGGACCTCTTCCGCCTGGGTTGCCTTACGTTTGAGCCCGTGGATATGGAGAAATTCCCCTGTCTGGCCTACGCCTTCGAGGCTGCAGAGCGCGGTGGCAATATGCCGTGCATCATGAACGCGGCCAACGAGGTGGCCAACGCAGCCTTCCGTCGCGGCGAAATCGCCTTCAACAGGATTGCCGAAATCATTCGCGCCACGATGGACAGCGTGCCCTTCGATGCCACCCGCACGCCCGACACGTATTTCCGCACCGACGAGGAGGCCCGCCGCCTTGCCGCTACGCTGCTCTAGACGATTAGGCAACGATTTCCTTGCCAGACTCAACGTGTCAAATCGTGAGACTAGGAATGTCAAGGCATGAAATATCGCGGCTTACGTTGTCAGATTATTTGAACCTACCCAAAAAACAAAAACCGAACCCCTTTAATTCCATGGAAGTATTCTTCATCAAGGCTCTACAACTCATTCTCTGTTTTGCCATCCTTATCCTCCTTCACGAAGGAGGCCATTTCCTCTTCTCGAAACTCTTCGGCGTGCGCGTCAAGAAGTTCTGCCTCTTCTTCGACCCTGCGATAAATCTCGGTTTCAAGCGTTTCAGCGGAACCCTCAAACTCTTCTCCTGGCGCGGCACCGACTACCACATCGGTTGGTTGCCCCTCGGCGGCTACGTGAATATCGCGGGCATGATTGACGAAAGCACCTCCGCGGCCGACCTCGAGAAGGACGACACGCCCAAGGACCAGATGTTTATCTACAAACCCGCCTGGCAGCGCCTGCTCATTATGCTCGGTGGCGTACTCGTCAACTTTATCCTCGCCCTCGTGCTCTATTCCATGATTCTCTTCGTATGGGGCACGCAGTATATCTCCATTGACAAGATGGACAAGGGCTTTGCGTTCAGCGAAACGGCCAAATCGCTCGGCTTCCGCGATGGCGACATTCCCCTGCGCACCGAGACGAAAGCCTTCAAGACCTTCGACGCCAACCTCTTCCGCGACATCTCCGAAGCCCGCCAGGTGACCGTTCGCCGTCAAGGCAAGGAGGTGGCTATCGCCCTGCCTGGCGACCTCAACCTCCTCGAAATGCTCCAAGGTCAGCCGCGCTTCCTCGAACCTCTAGCCCCCTCGCTCATTGACAGCGTGGCGCCTGGTGGTCCTGCCGAGCGAGCAGGCATCCGCGGCGGCGATGTCCTCGTAGGTTTCCAAGGAAAGGCCCTGACCACGTGGAATGAGTTCAACATAGAGATGGGGCGCATCCACGATATGGTGGCTGCGAAGGAGAACCTCACAGCGGCCGACAGCACCAAACTCCGCAGCGTGACAGCCGTAGTTCGCCATGCGGGCGCTACGACCAACGATACCCTTGCCCTCAACCTCGACAACAATTTCCGCATGGGCATCTTCATGCACACCCCCTTGATGGACTATCCCATCACGAAGGAGGAATATGGCATCCTCGAGTGCGTGCCCGCAGGTATCGCCCACGGATGGGATGTTCTCTGTAGCTACGTTGACGACCTGAAATACATCTTCACGGCCGAGGGCGCCAAGAGTGTAGGCAGTTTCGGCACCATCGGTAATCTCTTCCCCGCTCAGTGGGATTGGCTCCGCTTCTGGGAACTCACCGCCTTCATCTCCCTCATGCTAGCCTTCATGAACATCCTCCCCATCCCCGCCCTAGACGGTGGCCACGTCTTCTTCCTCCTAGTAGAAGTAATCACCCGCCGCAAGCCCTCCGAGCGTTTCATGGAGATAGCCCAAACCATAGGCATGTGGCTATTATTCGCCCTAATGGCCTACGCCATCTTCAACGACCTCCTCAAGTTCGTCTTTTAATGAGGCTAATCCCAAGGATGCTCTATCTAAAAGAGGTCCTATCCAAAAGAGGAAGCTGCCAAAATTCCCCATCTTTCTCTCCGCCACGTGCTCTGCGCCCAAGGCGCAGAGCCATCTGCGTCCGTCTCCTCTTCCCTCCTCTTTCCTCCTCTTTCCTCCTCTTTCCTCCTCTTTTCTCTGCATACCCCAAGTGCTCTGCGCCTAAGGCGCAGAGCCATCCGAGGCCCCTTTTTCCCAACATCGGCATTATCCGCGCTCTGCCATTGTGCTCTGCGCCTAAGGCGCAG
>CAMBWV010000201.1 GCA_945871755.1 uncultured Bacteroidales bacterium | reverse complement strand
AGAACGGCCACCTGTGCAACAGTGCCGCGGGCGAGGCTTTGCGCCAGTATAGCCCCAATAATTTGCGCCGCGTGTGGCTCTGCCATCTCAGCGAGGAGAACAACCATCCCGAGTTGGCGCGCGCTGCCGTGCGTCAGGCTTTGGAGTCGTGCGGCCATACGCTTGAGGGCGAATCTGCGGTATTGCTGCATGCCTTCCGCCGTCAGGTGCCCGATTATTTTGAATGGTAGAGGCACGCTGCCTATACCTTATTATATTATATAATGTTCTAAAAACATACACCCTTGTCCCCGCCCATTGAACTCCTGGCCCCAGCCCGCGATGCCGAGGTTGGTCGCGAAGCCATCCTGCACGGTGCGGACGCCGTATATATCGGTGGCCCATCGTTTGGTGCGCGCGCGGCAGCCGGCAATACCGTAGCAGATATTGCGGCCTTGTGTGCGTTTGCCCATGTCTATCAGGCACGGGTGTATGTGACCCTCAATACTATTCTCTTCGACCACGAACTGGAGGAAGCGCGCGCGCTGATACAGCAGTTGTACGAGGCCGGTGTGGATGCCCTTATCACCCAAGACACAGCCCTGCCCGAACTGCAGGCCGAGGGACGCTTGGCTCCCATAGCCCTCCATGCCTCCACGCAGATGGACAACCGCAGTGTGGAAGACGCACGCCAGCGACAGGCCGAGGGATTCACGCGAGTGGTCTTGGCGCGCGAGAGTTCGCTAGAGCGTATTCGTCAGGTGCACGAAGCCCTGCCAGCCCTCGATATTGAAGCCTTCGTCCATGGTGCGCTGTGCGTCAGTTACAGTGGGCGCTGCTATGCTTCCGCCTATAAGTTTGACCGCTCGGCCAACCGTGGTTGCTGCGCCCAGTTCTGCCGCCTGGCTTTCGACTTGGTGGACGATGAAGGCCGCATCGTTGAGCGCAATCGCCACCTGCTCTCGCTGAAGGATATGTGCCGAATCAATGACCTCGAGGCCATGATGGATGCAGGCGTGCGGTCGTTCAAAATCGAAGGCCGACTGAAGGATGCCACCTACGTGAAGAATGTCACGGCAGCCTACCGTCGCGCCATCGATGCTGTGCTAGAACGCCGCGCTGCGGACTACCATCGCAGCAGCCAGGGCCAACATACGTTCACCTTTGAGCCCGATGTGCGCAAATCCTTCAACCGCGGTTTCACCGATTACTTCCTCCATACCCCTCCCCACGCCCACCTGGCGCAGCCTGTCCATCAGTTTGACACGCCCAAGGCCATGGGCGAGCCTCTAGGTCGTGTGGAGGATTGCGGCTCTTGGGGATTCACCATCTGCTACGACCAAGCGCAGACCGCCCCCGTGGTAGCAGGCGATGGCCTGTGCTATATCCATCCCGCCACGGGCCGCTTGGAAGGTTTGCGCGTGAATCGTGTTGATGGTCAGCGCGTGATTCCCGCCAATCGTCCCGACGGTATTCGGCGCGGCGTGCAGTTGTCGCGCAACCACGACCAAGCCCTTGACCGCCTATTGGCCCGACCGTCGGCCACGCGCCGCATACCCTTGCGCCTGCGCCTCAACGAAACGGCCGAGGGCTACGCCTTGCAGGCCGCAGAAGACGTGCCCAATGGTTGCTCCCTCATGCACGAAATCCACCTTGACCACGAGGTGGCCCTGTCGCCGCAGACCGCCAATATCCAGCGGCAGTTGGGAAAACTGGGCGATACGCCTTTTGTGGCAACGGACGTGCAGGTGAATACCGAGGGCGAACGTTTCATTCCCTCCTCCGTGCTGGCGGCCCTGCGGCGTGACGTGGTGGCTGCACTCCTAGCGGAAAAGGCACGCACCTATCACCGCGAGCAACCTGGCAAGCCCACTTGGGGCACACAGTCTGAGGCTCCCGCAACTATCGCAGACAGCGAACCACACAAGTCCCTCACCTACCTATATAATATAGCCAATACTACCGCCCGCCGCCACCACGAGCGCGCCGGATGGAGCGTCCGTCAGCCTGCCTTCGAGGTGGAGCAGCCCACCGAGGCTGTGCTGATGATTTGCCGCCATTGCATCCGTCGCGCTTTGGGTATGTGTTTGCAAGAGAAGGGCACCCGCATGACGTCGCCCCTCTTTCTTCGCACAACGGATGGAGAGCAATTTCCCCTCCATTTTGACTGCCGCCGCTGCGAGATGCAAGTGCGCATGCCTGCACAGCCTCGCCAGAAATCGGTTTCCCCATCGCCGAAGGCCGTTTCCCAGGAATCGCCAACGGCTGTCCGTCAGAAATCCAAAGGGAAGGGTAGGGGACTGCTGCTCCTCTGCGTCCTCTTGCTGGGCGTGCTGGGACTGTTTCCCTCGTGCAACTATACCCACCGCACGCCGCAGGACCGCTGGATTGCCACCAAGGGGCTAGAGCCCGACTCTCTGGAGTTTCGCTACACGCACCACTATTGGAAGAACGACTTCTTCATGGTGACGGACTCCATGGCGCTTCAAAATTTTCCACATACGGGCCTGGCCTCCCTGCGCACGTCTGAGTCTTCCACGCCATCTATGGTCAGCGCTGGCGACGAGGTGGCTGTCGTTGGCATTCATCATGTGGCAGACTCTTTGGGGCAACAAGAAATATGGGTGCAGGTGGCGCGCGACCGTTTCTGCAAGGGTTGGGTGAACGAAGAGGTTCTCCTTGATTGCAGCATCCCCTCGCGGCCCATCTCCAAGTTCATCTATTATTTCAGCAACCGCAGTTTGGCCTACTATGGTAGTGTCCTGCTGGTGGCTGCCCTTGTGCTGATGCTTCGGCTGGCCCGCAAGCGCCGCATTCCTTTTGTCCATTTCAACGACATCCGCAGTTTCTACCCCACGCTCCTCTGCCTGATGGTAGCCACCGAGGCTACTGTTTATGGCACGATGCAACGCTTCGCGCCCGAGACGTGGGTGGAATACTATTATCATCCCACGCTCAATCCTTTCACGCCTGGCCTGCCGCTCATCCTCTCCCTCTTCATCGCAGGCTTATGGCTGATGGTGCTCGTAGCCATCGCCACGTTGGAGGACTTGCGCCATGCGCCCGACGACTTCGGTATCTATGCTTACTTGGCAGGACTGGCCATGATGTGCGTGGCCCTCTATCTCGTGTTCTCGCTGAGCGTACATATATATATAGGTTATCCGTTGCTCCTAGCCTATTGGGCTTTCGCCTTCTGGCGGCACCATCGTTTCGCCACGCCCCACTATCGTTGCGGCAACTGCGGCGCGTTGCTCAATGAGGCTGGCCGCTGTCCCGAATGTGGCGTGGAGAACGATACATTTGGCGTTGAGCGCAAAAAGTAACCCTGGTTTTGATACTCTTCCGACATGAAACAAACGACTATACCGACAATTCCCATCCTTCGCACAGCCTGCGCCCTCGTCGTCCTCCTTCTCCTGATGATGGCCTCGGCATCGCCCGTTGCCGCCCAGCGCATCCGCACGGACGACAACGAGCAGTCGCACTGGAACGAAGGACCCGACAGCGTGCAGACCGTTGATGTGCCCATCGGCCTCAAGGTCTGGCGCATCGAAC